>JBNMPW010000013.1:0-31928 GCA_051277205.1 Oceanicoccus sp.
TTAACCGCACCCGTAAATGCGCTCCGACCATACAATACGCTTTGTGGACCTTTTACAATCTCAACACGCTCAAGGTCCATCAGTCGAAGGTTAGCGGAAATACCACCACCACCGGTAGTTAACGCTTCACTGGTAATATCAACATCATCAATCAACGTCGCCACATTAGCCCGACCACGAGTAGAAGATACACCGCGTATAACGGGGCGAGTATCATTAGGCTGTAGGCCAACATCAAATATTAAAGACGCCGATAGTTTTGCTACATCAGAAATGTCATTAATACCCTTCTCCTGAATCTCGGTAGAGGTCACAGCATCCAGTGATATTGGAATAGTCTGCAAGTTTTCTTCCGTCTTACGAGCGGTAACAATGATTTCTTCCATAGCTAAATTTGGTCCACCCTTGGCGAAAGCAGGCGCAGTCAAGGTAGTTATCGCAACCACTATGACAGCGGTCTTTATTAGCCAAAATAATTTAGAGTATTTGAAAATGTTATTTCCCCAATTGATTAGATGTTCCCGCACGGTGATTGATCTACCCTAAAAGATGACGATATCGCCAATGACGATGTCAAAAAAGCCTGCGTCGGTAGACGGGCTGTATTATTAGTATGTTGTCCTAGAAAAGCTAAGATAAGCTCATTAGGACGATGTAAAAAATTTATCTGTTTGAAAAAAGTAACGGCAAAAATTAGTTAACCGCCTCTACTCCTACCACAGTTTGCAATGCAAACAAGCCCAATACCCGCACATCAAAACTGATTGCGCCATTTGCAAGATCAACAACTGTAGCCTGACCACCAGCCACATCATAAACCGCGTCCCACCCTTTAGTAATTTCGTTATAGATCACCGGCTGCAAATTACCCCCTTGTAACTGCGCGGCATCAAAGGGCAGCGTCACTCTGGCTGGTTTGTTGACGATCGTGCGGTAAGGACCAATCAGTACCGGCGTGGTAAACAGCTCCTGCGTTAAAGCTGGCACAAGCTGCTGCTCGCCAATGTAAGCATCAAAATCAAACCAGGCGCTAACAAAGGGCTTCGCCGGATCAACAAAAGCCTCATAATGCTTCCAGCTGAAACTCTCTGGTTTACCCGGCTCAGGGTCTGCAGCTACCATTAACTTAACGCCATTATGCTTTCCCTTTTTGACCTCCACGCTGCCGCCATCCAACGCTGTCACTTTACCTCGGGCTAACACCTTAATGCCCGTTGGCAGTACTCCATAACGCTCAATAGTGCCGCGGATACGATTACCATAGCCAATGCCAAACTCTTCAGCCTGCGGGTCAAAAACTTCGCTTAAGCTTAGGCTAATGGCACCATCACTATCACAGGCTACCGGTTCAAAACTATCAACTGTTTCACACCAATCTTTCCAATATTTTTGTAAGCGAATATCCCAGCGACTGTTAAAGGGAATTTTATTGAGTTTACGCATACCCAGCATGTTATCGGTATTGTTGTAGTTCCAATGGGATAACAACACCACAATATCTTGGCGCCCTTCCTGTTTCGCCCGATCGATATTTTCACGAATTGTGGGAAACCTTAGCGGGTCATCTTGCTTGCCATAAAATTCAGTCGGAAACATGGCATAACTATGATAACTATCGGTGCGCAAATCAGAGTCTTTACCTTTGTGGTTAAAGGTCAGCTGATAATCATCGTCAAACTCAGCAAGTGCATAACGCTTAAAAGATAGATGATTTAAAAACGCGTTTTCATGGTAGACATCTGCCGCTAAGGGATGAGCTGTGGCGAAAGGGCCTCGGTCATTACCGCCGGGAAACGGCAAGCCATAGGTCGTATAAATAATAGCGACCTCTTTACCTTTTTCGCGTTTTTCTAAATGTGGTCGTAAAATTTCTAATAAGGCGGTATTGTATTCCGGCGTTCGACCAACTTGACGTGTCTGCTTAATATCTACCTGATCGAGTACACCTTCGTTACATAGACGTTTAGTAATAATACCGCGAGTCATAAAATTATTAGCGTAGTGATTATTATCAGTTGTCTCGCGGGTCAAGATCAGCTGGCGATAACCGGCATTATAAAAGTCCATTGCCACGTCTTCCTCTGACTGGGTTAAGTCCTGCGTTACTGAATAGGCACCAAAACGCAGATCAACTCGATCACCAAAATAAGCCTTCACAACATCTATGGCGACCTCGGTCATTTTTTCATCGGCGCGGTTTGGTCGCGGCCGCATCCACTCATACATAAAATTCATGTCGGCCATGGAAGAGGCCATGCGAATCTCGTCAAAGTCAGCAATACCGTTAGCCAACGCTAATGGGTTAGGACCACGCTTGCGACTGGTCGTACCGATTTGAAAAATTGCAGGTAATAGCTCAGCGCCATCGCGGGGGTCAATTGCTCCGACCGAGCGACCGGGGAAAAAAGTGGACTCTGTAATTGGCTTGATAATGCCCGTAATATCAGGGATATCGACCGCATTAATCCGTACACTATCATCCACAATTGAAATATATTGGTCACCGTCTTTACGGTATAGACCCAGCGAATCATAAGCCGCTTCAACTCCTTTAACCTGATAAGCCAAGGCAAAAGGGATTAAGCCTACTTGCGAGCGATACGGAAATTTACCCACAAAGTTTTCGGTACAGATCTGATCTTTAGTCATTTGACGCTCGCCACTTTGCGCGCGCCCCAAGCCCATCCTAAATTTTTTATCAAAGCCTTTGGTTTCCCCCCAGCCCGTTATAACGACAGCAACTTTATCGGCATTATCTGCTGAGTAGGATATCTCGGAGGGAAGCGTATGACAGGCGGCTAATAAAAAAACACCGCCAATCAGACCGGCTGTAAAAAGAAACACATGCATAGCAATAAAGTCCAGCATTAATGGTGGACTCACTTTTACTAATTATCAGCCTGCATGCAACCGCGTTTACATACCTTTGCGTTAGGGTTAAAAATAGAGATTAGCGATCAACTGGGTTTAGTTTTTCACTGTCCACCGACAACTGCGACAACTGCTGCTCTAGCGTATCGCGATCAATTCGCTGCTGTTGATAAAGGCCGGTAATCGCCGCCTGTGCTATATAATCAGGGCTTATCTCAAAGAAATCACGAATCGACTCCCGCGACTCGCTGATTCCAAAACCATCGGTACCCAACGCGGTATAACTGCTATTATCCCGCGGCATCCAGCGGACAATGCTATTGGCTAAAGATTTCATATAGTCAGTGACGGCGACAATCGCACCTTGCTCCGCGGCGAACAGCGCTTGCACATAGGGTATCTCGGCAGGCTCAGTTGGGTGCAGACGGCTCCAACGATCACAGCTTTCAGCCTCACGATAGAGTTCGTTAAAACTGGTAATACTCCAGATATCGACGCTATAGCCCATTGCTTGGAGTTTCTCAGCCGCCGCTAGCGCCTGCTGCATAATCGAGCCACTAGACAGCAAATGAACTTTTTCACCGGCCTCATTATCATCACGCCGAAAACGATAAGCACCCTGTAATATACCTTCCTCGATAGACTCATCGGCAGGCATTGCAGGCATCTGATGGTTTTCGTTATACACGGTGATGTAATAAAAAATATTTTCCTGCTGCTGATACATGCGACGAATACCCTCGCGTACAATCACCGCTAACTCAAAACCGAAAGCCGGGTCGTAGCTCAGCATATTCGGATAGGTGCTAGCGAGGATATGAGAATGACCATCTTGGTGCTGTATGCCTTCACCGTTTAGCGTGGTGCGACCAGCGGTGCCGCCTAACAAAAAGCCTCGGCACATCATATCGCCGCAGGACCAAATCATATCGCCTACCCGCTGAAAACCGAATATCGAGTAAAATATATAGAAGGGAATCATCGGCACACCGTGCACTGCATAAGCGGTACCCGCTGCCATAAATGAAGCTATCGCCCCGGTTTCGCAAATACCTTCTTGTAAAATTTGGCCATCTTTCGCCTCGCGATAAGACATCAAGCTACCGGCATCTTCCGGCGTATAGTTCTGCCCTTCGGAAGAATATATACCGGCAACATTAAACAGTGCATCCATCCCAAAAGTACGCGCCTCATCCGGTACGATCGGCACGATGTATTTGCCGATGTCTTTATCTTTCAGCAACTGCGCTAAAATACGCACCATCGCCGAAGTGCTCGACATCTGTCTATCGCCACTGCCCTCTAAAAACTTACTGAATGCCGCTAACGGCGGCGGGCTAATTAATGGGCAATCAATCACTCGTTTGGGTAAATAGCCGCCCTGCTGCTCGCGCTGTGCAGCCAAATAATTCAGCTCTTCGCTTTCTTCTTTTGGCCGATATAACTCGCCGCGCTTAATGGCATCAAGAGACAAAGGGATGTCATAGTCCTCGGCACATTGCAGACGCTCTTCTTCGCTTAGATTTTTCTTTTGGTGGGCCGTATTACGACCTTGAGCCCCTGGCCCCATACCATCGCCTTTTACGGTTTTTACCAAAATAACCGTCGGCTTATCTTGAGATTTAACCGCCCTATCAAACGCTGCAAAGATTTTTTTCGGATCCTGACCGCCGCGCTTAATCTCTTTAACTTCGGCATCGGTTAAGGAGTTCATCATTTGTTCTAACTCCGGATTGCCATCGACCCAGTGTTCACGTTGCTCGTCACCCGCCAATACCGAGTAACGCTGGTAGTCGCCATCCACACAATCTTCCATCCGTTTACGCAAAGTACCGTTTTGATCTTGCGCTAACAAACCATCCCAACCGCTACCCCAAATAACTTTCAATACATTCCAATCAGCACCGCGAAAGCTACGCTCCAACTCCTGAATAATTTTACCGTTACCTCTAACAGGTCCGTCAAGGCGCTGAAGATTACAATTAACCACTAAGATTAAATTATCCAGCTTCTCTCTGGCGGCGATATTAATGGTACCCATGACTTCCGGCTCATCAGATTCGCCATCACCAATAAAGCACCATACCTTACCGCCGTTTTTAGGTTTAAGGCCACGGTTCTCTAAATACTTGGCAAAGCGCGCCTGATAAATAGCCGAGGGGGTAGAAAGGCCCATAGAGGCATTGGGCATTTGCCAAAATTCAGGCATCAAACGCGGATGCGGATAAGAACAAAGGCCGCCACCGGGTTCTAACTCACGGCGAAAGTTTTTAAGCTTTTGTTCGCTTAAACGACCCTCAACAAAAGCGCGGGCATAAACACCCGGGGATGCATGAGGCTGGGTTAATAGTAGGTCGCCACCATAGTTTGCTGTTTTCGCTTTAAAGAAATGATTAAAACCGACCTCCATCATGGTAGCTGCGGAGGCATAGGTAGCAATATGACCACCGACGCCTGTACCTTGGTCTTGGGCTTGCAACACCATCGCCATGGCATTCCAGCGAATAATATTTTCAATGCGTTTTTCTAACTTAATATCACCGGGGTATGGCGGCTGTTCAGCGGTCGAAATAGTATTGATATAGGGCGTATTTAGCGTCGCTTCGTTTAGCGGTATGCCCTGCTCGAGAATATGGTTCTGCATAGAGCGCAAGATTTCACGCACTCCTGCCTCACCGTATTGACGAAAAATATAATCAATTGACTCCTGCCATTCTTCTTTATCGGCTGCTAAGTCGTCAGATAAGGTAGTGGGATTATTCACTGTTACAACCTTTATAAGGGAATATATATTGGCGTATTATAGAGCGTTAGTTAATTTAGGGATTGCCAAATATGGCTAAAAATACTATAAATTAGCAACATATAACTAATTATTACCATTACTTGGAACATTATGCCAATAACAAGCCTTGATGATACCGACTATAAAATCCTCCACTATCTACAAAACAACGCTCGAATCACCAATACCGAGCTGGCCGATGAAATCGGCTTATCGCCCTCCCCGTGCCTGCGCCGCGTAAAGGCGTTAGAAAGCGAAGGCGTGCTCAAGCGCTATGTGGCAATCGTCGATGCCAAGGCGGTGGGACTGCCAATCAGTGTCTTTATTAGCGTATCGCTCAATCGCCAACAACGCCAAGGTTTAGAAGAATTTGAAAGCACGGTATCGGGCTACCGCGAGGTGATGGAGTGTTACCTGATGACCGGCAGTTCGGACTATTTACTGAGAGTGGTGGTACCTGATTTAGAGAGTTATGAACGCTTTCTTTCCGACAAGCTCACTCGCCTTAACTGCATCGCCAATATACAATCGAGCTTTGCCTTAAAACAAGTCGCCTATAAGACAGAATTACCGTTAGATCATTAAACGGTTTCTCTAGCCGGCCAATCCCGCTGCACTTTACTAATCAACCAAAACAGCGCCACCATCAACAAGGCACAAACATAAAGTGGGCCGTGTAAATAGATATAGGTAAATACTGCGCCAGTTAATAAGGTGCCGGTAGAGCGCCCCAAAGTACCCATTGAATTAAACACACCCATCACCATGCCACGTTCGGTGCTCGCCGCACGTTGGGAGATTAAACTCTGGGTGCCGGTCATCACCAATGCACTAGCGCCAGAAACCAATGCCATCATTGCATAAACCATCCAGATAGAACCACGGTCTGCCGCTATCGACATTAAGATCAAGCCAACTGCATAGCCGATGGCCCCCGCTTTAATCAAGTTATGCTCACCAAAGCGCTTGCTCAGCGGGCTTACCAAACCACCTTGCACAATAACCAAGGCCAAGCCACCGGCCAACAGAAAAGGAACTAGTCCCTGCGGCCCGGCCACCAACGCCGTACCTGCGTAGCTGGCCCAGATAGGAAATACAGCTTCAAAAAAGCCCGCTGCCACGTTGTAAATAAAACCCGATAAAATAACCCGTCGTGCTAGCGGTCTGCGCATCACCTCCATAATTTCTGAAAAGCGATTAGATTTTGGCTGCGCTCGCAATGCATCTCGATGAGATTTGTCGAGGCTTTCGGGTAAGGCCACCACTACCGCCAAAAAGGCAGTGAAAGACAAGGCCGCCGAGACATAAGCAGGCAAAGCAAAATTTGCATTTTCAAAATCATCGCCGGCCAGATAACTACCCAGTGCCGGACCGAGAATAAAACCGAGGCCAAAGGCTGCACCTATTAAGCCCATCGCCTTGGCGCGATCTTTCTCCGAGCTGATATCGGTCATATAAGCCTGCGCCGCCGCCATATTGCCAGCCATTGCGCCACTGATCAGCCGCGCTACCGCAATCATCCATAAACTGTTGGCATTAGCCAAAATCAAATAACCTACGGTTGCTCCCAACATACTGATCATCAATACTGGCCGGCGACCATAGAAATCACTGACCCGACCTAAGATCGGCGTGGTAAAAAACATCGCCACCGAATACAGACCCATCATCGCTGTTGCCATAGCGGGGCTGGCCCCCAAATTTAAGGCATAAAAAGCAAAAATCGGCACCATGATGCCGAAACCGATCAGATCAATAACGATAACAAAAAACGCAACGTACATTACTACTCCAAAAACACTGGTCGCAGATAACACAAGACTCAGTGTTGAAAACTGCCTAATTTAGATACCTTGAGAGTGTACCGTGAGGGTATACCTTGAAAGGATGATGATCGAGAAGTTTTAAAATGATATAACAATATACCATTTTAACCCCTGCAAGACTAACCATAGGCAGAGGAAACGTTGGTTCTTATAGTTTAAAGCGAGAGACAATTTGCTGCATCTGAGATGATAAGGTACTAATTTTTTCAGCCGCCGCACTGGTTTCATAGGAATTCTGTAATATTGCATGCGACTCAGTATTGATTTTCACTACATTGCGGTTCATCTCTTCAATAACAATCCGCTGTTCTTCTGCGGCTGTCGCAAAACCGCGGCCTTGCCCACCTGCACGAACCGCTTCAATCGCCGCATTTAACGCTAATAAGTTGGTGTGATCTGCGATGTCACTGATCACCGCCACAATATTGTCGACACTATTAGTGTCTTCGCCTAACTTATTGATAGCCTGTGAGGTAATGCCCATGCTGAGCGCTAACTGATTAATACCGCTCATATTCTGTAAACTAAACCATAGCATTGTGCTGAAGCCTGATCAGCTTCAGAGGGCGATACGTCCTCCAGGCTGGCGGGCGGTGATACTTTTTGCACTGCTTCACTTATCTCAATAGAATCTGTTAAACCGCAACTCATAACGGTTTTTCTGTTGAAATATTGCCATAAAACTCTTTTAATAATATATACCGCTACAAAAAAGGGTGCGCCGCTAGGCACACCCTTTTTTGTAACTCAAGCCATTGGTATTAATCAACGGCCAAACTAGCACGCACACAATCAAACATGGCTCGCTCCATTACAAAGGCCTTTGCTTTGGCGGGGTCAGCAGCTGTTTCCATAAGCATTTTTTGCCGATCGCGCTGCACTTGAGTATCAGTGGACTCCATCAACTTTTTGTTACTGATGGTGTGGTCTTGCACAAACTTCACCGCCAGTTCTCGGCGCTGACGATCATAGTGCTTAAATTTTTCAGTATAGTCAGCACCGTCATTGATAATATCAACCAGCTTGGCCGCTAAATTATGGGCGTCATGTAAACCGCCATTCATACCCATACCACCTAAAGGATTATTGATATGGCATGAGTCACCCGCTAATACTATTCGATCATTAAAGTATATTTCAGAAACGCGCTGATGGACATTATACAAAGTACGATGATCAATATCGTAGTCGCCTTCCTTATCATACAGGTGACGCAGACGTTGCTGAATATAGTCGTCGCTTAAATAAGTTTCATCAGGTATTGACGGTTCGGTAGGCCATAACACCCGCCATTTTTTTTCGGTACGTAAAATGACGCACCACTCTTCCGGGTCTGACACGTAATTTACGTAAGCGAGATTATCGAACGCTTCTTCAAATGGAAAGTCGGTGCTGACCACTAAGAATTTTTCATCATAAGTAAAACCGCTATAGCCTATACCGGCCGATTTACGCACATTACTGGACGCGCCATCGCAGCCAATCAAAAATGGCGTGGTCAGTGTTTCAACGCCAGCGGCGGTTTCAATATCCACTTCAACTTGCTCACCATTTTGACGACTATCTAATACCGTGCTGGAAAAACGCACGTCCACATGGGGATAATCCTTCAGCATTTCACCAACAATGATGGTCATCTCGTATTGCTCTAACTGTAAGCGATACGGAAATTTGGTCTCATCTGCAATAATTGCCATATCAAACTCGGCGACCTCACCGGTCTGACGGTCGCGATACTGATACTTATCAACCGGCAAACCTTTGGCCACTAACTTTTCAGTCACACCCAATTCATCCAGCATTTCCAACGATGGCGGGTGGAAGGTGGACGCACGCAAATCAACCGGTAGATCCGGCTCTTTCTCTAGCAAAGTTACTGGAATGTCATGCTGGGCTAAATACAAAGCCAGCAGCGAGCCGGCAGGGCCAGCACCCGAAATGATGACTGGTTGAATTTGTGCGATGCTCATTATCAACTACCTAAGTGCTTGAATATTAAAATATTAAGAATTAATGCAGGTTATATTAAATATATCGAATTTTGATATAACATTATATCATTCAAGATCCGATCAAGGAAGATAAGCATGGGAAGATAAATGAAGCACGCTGGCACTGAAGCTACTAGAGAAGTTTGATAGCCACAGGGCTAACGGGCAATCAGTTCGATCAGCTCACCGCCAGCGCCAAAACAACATCCGGCCACGCGACCGTTATAGGGGGCTTGCGCAATCGCGGTTGGCGCTGCCCGCCAGTCGACCGCTAAATCATCGAGGCTATCAACCTCGTAACTAATCATTGCAATCCCCGCCGGTAAGCGACCTGCGGCTTGCGGGCGTGGCTCGGCGGCATCAATCTGATCGATTTCAATCATGGTTTGTCCGGCCAGTTGTACGGTGGCTACTGAGTGTTTTCGCTCAAGCTCCCAACCGTAGGCGGCGTTAACCGAGGTAATCTTGGTATCAAACTTATACTCTTTGACACCTGGGAAGCCGGTATAAAACGAAGCGGCCTGATCGCGATTATGACAACACATTACCGGGATAAATAATCGATCGACGCGGCTTTGTGCCATCGGGATCTCAAACGGCGGCACCGGCGCTTTGACTTGTGTCAAATACAACACTTCACCCGCAGGGCCGATCACCTGCATAGCACGAATATCATCGCTGACATCTAAGTCAGCGGGTGGCCGATAGGTTTCAAACGGAGAACCTTGCAGCTCGATAGCCAGTTGATCTACATCCGCCACTGCTACTTCCAACGACATCCAACCCTGCTGACGAAAAGGCACAGCGGCAACGGCCGTTTTATCTTCAACTGCACGAATCCAACACACGCCGGTCTCTGACCGCAGCACCGAAAAGCGAGCACCCACTAACCCACTAGCCCCCCATAAATCTGCCTGCTGCTGGCTGACTTGTCCATCAACTAAGACCGACATCGACAAATAATCAACATAGGCCGCTACCAGTACGTCAATATCGGAGCAAACCAGCGTACCGGTTAGAGACGGTCCTAGTTGAGGGCTATCAGACATAGAGGATGTTCCTTGAGGTTTGGTTGGGCGGTTGAAGCTTAGTACTGACGCTTGCAAAAGGGCTAGGCAGAGCCAAGCTAGATGTCACAGTATGTAAAGCACAGGCGACAGCAAAGAATGATCTTGGGAACTAAACACTCAGCCCCGATAGTCATCCATGCTCATCGACATGCGATATTGGAAGCGCTTGGGGTTGTAGTGACCATAGAGTATATCAACCAATTTGCCATCTTCCGTATAGGAACGCCTGACCATGGTCAGCAACGGGTCGCCCACTTTCATACCCAGCTCGCTGGCCAGAAACTCCTGTGCTGGGGAGGCACTCAACTGCTGATCGATACGCGTCACTTCGATGCCGTTTTCTTTCATGATGTCATAGCGAACCCGGGTTAGCAGCTCCTGCTCACTAAAACCATCCTTCAATCCTACTGTCCAACTAATATAATGGGCAAAAGGCTGCCCTTCCTCGCTGCTGCGCACTCGCACCACACGGTGTGCTTTACCATCGCCATCAAGGCCTAGCTCAACACGAATATCTCCCGGCGGAACTAATTGGCCTACATCTATTATTTTAATCTTAGTGTCACGGCCCATACTCGCCAGCTTTTGTAACATGCCGGTCAACGGGACCTGCACGGACTCCGGGGCATAATGATGGGTGACATGTGTGCCTTTACCACGACGGCGCTCAACCAACTCTTCAGCGGCCAGTTCATCCATCGCCCGTTTGGCGGTAATACGTGAGACATCAAAGGCTTCAGCCAACTGCTGTTCAGTCGGCATTTGGGTACCGTGGTTAATCGACCCATCGAGAATCCGATTTTTTAGTAAGGTGTACATTTGATAATAAAGGGGGGTCGGAGCCTCACCACGCAAAGAGCTGAGCTCAAGCTGAGTAAACAGTTTGTCGATAATAAGATCCATACTTATGCCTTTTTGCCTAAACAGATGCTTACTTTGATTGAAGCCACTAATAACAATAGCCTTACAAGTAACATATAATGATAATACTTTAGGTGTCTACGACCATAAGTGCTAGTTATATAACGACTTTTTGCATTAAAAGCCATGAAAAAACATACAAATCACGGATATTAGCCAGTTGATTACAAAGCCTATGCCACATAGCACCTATACCCACTCAGCCTTCAACCACTTGCAGCGCTTCATTACCTGCAGCTTTCTAGTCCTAATAACCAGCGCTTGCGAGCAGCAACAAGCACCCGCCAATGAAGCTAAAATTGTCGCTATTACTGTACCCGGCACACCGTGGTTTGATGGCTGGATGACCCTACAACAACGCCTTGAGCAATACCCGCAAGCGCCAATTGAGCCAGTGTTTTATATCACCGGTCAACTGGGCAGCGAAGAAAGCACTTTGTCACAATTACGCCGTGGTCGTGTGCAGCTGGGCGGCTTTTCACTGCAAGGGGCCTCATCCATCGTGCCTGAGCTGGCCTTGCTATTATCGCCTTTTCTGTTCGATAGTCTCGACGAGGTCGATTATGTAATGGACCAGCACCTTAGCCCCGTCTTTGAAGAAATGTTTGCCAAACGCGGCTTGGTGCTACTCAGCTGGGCCGAAGTGGGTTGGACCAGTATCTATGGCAAAGAACCAATGCTGACACCCGCCGATGCCGGCCACAAAAAACTGCGCTCTAGCAATGCCTTATCCTCACAGCTGCTGGTACAGGCCATTGGTGCAGATATGGTGCCACTACCCTTCCCCGACATCATGCCATCGTTACAAACAGGATTAATCGATGGCGGCGAGAGCGGTAGCATTTTTTATGCGCTAGCCGGCATTCCAAAAGAAGCCCCGCACCTAACATTGACCCGCCACGCCTTTGATACCGGTATGTTCCTCGCTAACAAAGCTTGGTTCGACAACTTAAGCAATGAACAACAACAGGGTATGCGTGCTAGCTTGCCGTCATTGGCAGAGCTGAGAACAGCCATCAGATCCGCCGAAGCGGCCTTATTAGCATCGCCAGAAAAACACGGGGTTATCACCCATGAATTAAGCCCTGAAGAACGGGCGCTTTGGAAAAAAGCAACAGCTAAAAATCATCAACTATTAGTGCAGCGGGTAGGCGGTGATGCAAAGAGGATTTATCAATTACTGTTGGCAGCTAAAAAGGACTACGCAGCCAGTCGTTAGCACCCTTCCCGTCAAATCAAAAATAAACTCAGCTCAGGTACTAGCGCCACAATCACTAAACCAAGCAGCATCAATAAAATAAACGGCACGGCCGCCTTGCAAATTTCCAAAAAACTTTCATTGAAGGCGCTCATTGCCACAATCAAATTCAAACCTAGTGGCGGGGTAAGATAACCAATTTCTAAATTGACGATCATCATAATGCCAAAGTGAATGCTGTTAATATCAAAGCTGGCGGCGATCGGCTTCAACAGCGGCGCTAAAATTAAAATAGCCGAGCCGATATCAATAATACTGCCGGTCAGCAACAACAAGATATTACTCATCAATAAAAAGCTGGCCTTGCTGTCGATATGACTGGTCAGCCAGACCACCAATTGATCAGGTAATTGCTGATAGGTTAAAAACATATTCAAACACACAGCTATCATTAGCACTGGAAACAAGGCACCTATTAAGCCGCAGGTTTTTTTAAGAGTACGAACAACGTCTCTCCAGCCCATTTCTTGATAGAGCCCAACCTGTACCAGCAAGGTATAAAAAACCGCCACCACTGCCGCCTCGGTGGCGGTAAAGAAGCCGCTATAAATACCTCCTAGCACCAACGCCGGCGCCAAGAGTGCCAAGATACTTTTACGAAAACTATGCCACAGCTCTATGGAATAGCGACCCGTGGGCATACGCCGACACATAAATAATACATACGCTGAAATTAAGGATGTTAATAACAGTGCTGGTCCAATACCTGCTAAAAATAAATCAACAATTGAAGTTTTAGTCATCACCCCATAAAGAATTAACGGAATACTTGGCGGGATAATAATCCCCAAGGTGCCAGCAGCACATAACACGCCGATGGCTAGTCGTTTTGGATAACCTTGGGAGATTAAGGCCGGGTACAAAACACTACCAACCGCAAGCATGGTAACTGTCGACGAGCCCGACATAGCGGCAAACACTGCACAGGCCAACACAGCGGACAAAGCCAAACCACCGGGGATAATAATTGTTGCTTCGCGAAGAAAATCAGTAATGCGCTTTGCGAGAGAGCCTGCACTCATTAAATTACCGGCTAATAAATACAATGGTATTGATAACAGCACTTCTTTATTCAACGCACCCCAAGCGTCCAATACCATAAAGCGCAACGCACTATCACTAAAAAAATAATAGCTATAACCCAGCACCGCCATCAAGATGACTAACACCGATTGCCGTAATAACAACAGCGTAACAACTAAAAGTAGCAGGCCCGTAAATAACATTATTCTTGCACCAAACCGACAATAGGCTGTAACGAGGGGTGTAACGCATATAAGCCATAGCGCAACGCCGCCTGCAGAAAAGCCAGCGGCAACAAGCATTGCATCGGCCATACCGGCGTCTGCAGTACCGTCGAGCGCTCAGCCAGCTGATAACTTTCAGCCACTAATTGTATGGCGAGTAAAGCAAACAAAAAGAAAATAACCGCGGTCACTAAGGGTTGTAGTACCGCTAAGGCCGGCTGCCACGTTGTCGGCAACCAATTATCTGCAAAGCGTGGACGCAAATGAGCGCCACTTGCAGCCGCCAAACCAATACCAAACATGGCAACCAAGATGTTGGCATAAACCGCACTTTGCTGTGCCCATGGCAGGCCGTTACCCAACAAAGTTCGCAACAGTACATCCGCGAATAATAACAGGGCCATAAGGCCCAAGCCGCTAATGCAGCAAAGGCTCTCCAGCTTAGTGAGACATGCTAATAATTTTTCTGTTGCTATTTTAGACAGCATTGTTTGCTTATTCCAAATCCTGAATATCCACCTTCAAGTGACCAATTAGCAAACTATAAACCCAACACACCAGGGTTAATACGCCGCTTAGGGTCGACAACTTTCTTGATCGACTTGACCAGGCTTATTGATTCGGGCTTCAGCCCAGATTGATAACGGTAAGACTTACCTATTTGTAGATGCACACAACCTTCATCACTAAACATATCGCTTATTTGCTGACGGATCAAAGCCACCGCCTGCCTCGCTTCTAAATCGATTTCGTTTTTATGGACCTTTTGATAGAAGGATTTTTCCACACTGGCCTTTTGAATCTCATCCACCTGATCGGGCCAAAAGAACACAGGCTCTAAGGCCAAACAATTGGTGGAGACATTATTATACAAAAAACCAGTGCTAATCGTATGCTTGCTTATCAAATCTTCATGACTATCAAATATAGCCTGCACTTTTTCGGTCAGTTCTTGACCGCGAGACAAGGGTACCAAGCCATGCACTGGCACCCAGCGTTCACCACCCGGACCAATCATATTATTCAAGGTGCCAAATGGGTTGGCGCGAATAATTTTAGGAATCGAACTTTCGACCTCCCTACCGCCATGCTTTTTACCGATTGCCAGTACTTGCTGCAATGCATCTTCCGCCGCCGCATCAATGCGCTGCTCAATCACCACATACATCGGCCAACTCAAATCTTTCATAAAACGACGGCCAGCCAATGCTATTTTAGCGCCATCTTTAACCGCCGACATCAAGGAACTGCTATTCTTTAAAACACCAGCAAAGGCCTTGGCATCATTAATCAAGCTATCGCGTTGGGCGCGCATTTCTGTCAACGTGGGGTCAAAACCAAAACACTCTGACGCCAAACTCTGCCGCGACACTTCATTCATCGCCGCCAACAAACCTTTATGATCATCAAAGTCGAATGCGGCATAACGCAGCGCATGCAGCTCCGGCACTAGACGTAAAGTCACTGTGGCCTTAACCCCGAGAGCACCACAATCACAGCTAAACAAGCCCGTAAGGTCCGGACCAAAATGTCTAAAATAGGGGCGTGCATTTTTTTGAGCCGCCGAACCGGTTGAGATAATTGAACCATCGGCAATCACCACATCCATACTGGTAACGGAGTCAACCGCACTACCGTGAGTACCACCACCCCAAAACACACTATTTTGCGAAATAGACCCACCGATAGTTGCTTTGATACCCGACAACGGCCCCCAATAAGGCGTGCGTACGCCGCTGCCTTTAAGCTCTTGGTATAACGATTTCCAAGTACAACCCGCTTCTACCGTGACATACATATCCTCGCAGTTAATTTCGACAATACGATTCATCCGCAAACAATCGACGATTACCGTACCTTCTTCTTCCGGTGTGTAACCCTGGGTATAAGACATACCGCCACCACGAGCAATTAAGGCATGGCCAGCACCGGTTACTGCCGCCACTATCGTCGACAACTGTTCAATATTATCTGGTTGCACTACCGCTAAGGCAGTAACGCCCCGCGTCCAAATATCCATCGAGTAAAATACCCGACTCGGCTCATCTGTTAGTACATATTGCATGCCAACAACGGTCTGCAGTTTTTCGATCAGCGCGACCGCTTGATTGTTTATATCATTCATAACGTTTTTTCCGAAAACACAATAACACCAGTAAGCCTGCAATAAATGAGAATATACGTTCAAAAACAGTCGCTGGCACGTTTGCCGAGATATATGATTGGACAAAATCGCCCGGATTAAAATGGAAAAAAACCGCCCATAAAAACCCCGTCACCATGCCAAAAAATATGCCCTTTGCTTGCAGCTCAACACCACCAAGCCGCAACATCACCACCGGTCCAAAGGCAGCACCCAAAGCGGTCCATGCTAATAGCGCACGATTGAAAATACTGGAAGGCAATTCAAGAGCTACTATTATTGCCAACACCACAAGACCGGCGATTGCCAACCGAGAAATCAATAAACCTTTACCAGGGAAGCGCTTACTTAAACCCAAGTCATAAGCAACAGCGGAGGCACCAACCAATAACTGACTGTCGGCGGTTGACATAATGGCCGACAAAACCGCAGCGACTAATATAGCTGAAATAACTGCCGGAAATAAATAATCAGTCAGCTCAAAGAAAATATATTCGGGGTTACTGATATCGGGGATCAAAATATGACCGATCAAACCCACTAGAGTCATACCACCAAACACCAATAAAAACCAAGCTACAGTTAACCACCGCGCCTGTTTTAAAGAACGCAAATCTTTCAAGGCCATAAAACGCACTAACAAATGCGGCTGGCCAAATGTTCCCAGTGCAATTCCAGCAGTTCCCAAGACAAAACCTAAGGCTACCAAACCACTGTTCAAACCGGTCATGCTCATCTGCGCCGGTGAGCTAACCGCCTGTAAACCGCTAATAAAACCCTCAATACCACCGACCTCTATCAGCCCCATCGTCGGCAACAACACCGCCGCGATCACCATTAAAAAACCCTGTACGGTATCGGTAACACTGACCGCCCAGAAGCCACCAAGAAAGGTGTAAATCATAATAATGATGCCACCTAACATAATACTGGCAGTCATCGACAAACCGAAGGTCTGATGAAAGGTATTACCAGCACCCTGAAACTGAGCAGCCACATAAAATGAAAAAGCAAAAACAATGATGATAGAAGCGCTATATACGATTGCTTTACGCCAAACTCCTTCACAGCCATGGGCAAGAAAATCAGTCAGCGTCATTAGATTAAAACGACGGCTATAGTCCAATAAACGAGGGCCGACATAGATCCAGGCAAACAACATCCCCAGCACCGCACCTATGACTAACCACAGTGCCGACAGTCCCATTACAAACGCGGCCCCACTGACACCAAGCAGGGTCCATGCAGACGATGAACTGGCGGAATAACTAATGGCGGCTACTACCGGCCCAAGGCCGCGACCACCGAGAAAAAAATCTTCTTCAGTATGGGTACGCCTCTGCGCCCAAAAACCGACAGCGACCAAGAAAAACTTATAGATAACTAGTGTGATTAAAACAATGGTGACTTTATCCATACAGCAACAATTTCCAAGGCAGTAATTGGGTTTTTGTTAGCAGATTACAACTGTTGCAAATGATCCAGCACATCTTGTACAGTTTGCACTTCAGCATATTTGGCATGCATATCGTGTAAGTTTGCACGATGCGCTTCTTGGTTACGATCACCGACCGCTTCTTCAGGCACCACCACTGGATAGTTGTTTTGCAAACCATCTACGACGGTTGCGCGCACACAACCACTAGTGGTTAGACCGGTAACAACGATGGAGTCAGCACCGGCTGCCCGCAACTGCTCATCTAAATTCGTTTTGAAAAAGCCACTGGCCCAACACTTTTCAATTAAGGCTTCGCCGGCAATTGGCTCTAATTCTGGATCAACCAACACCCAATCCGAATCTGGTGTCAGTACATTAAGTGCATTGATACGCTCACGAAAAACCGTTGCTTGATCATCATTGTAATAAACCACAGTGGTGAAAAACACCGGTAAACCTTTATCACGAAATGCCTGTAATAAAATTTTATTGGCAGCAATAACCTCTGGGCAATCAGAACCCAATGGGCATTCTGAACTGGTGAATCCGTTAATCATGTCGATCAACACGATGGCGGGTTTTTTACCCAAAGTTAGCGCTTTACGTTTAAGATCCATATATATTTCCTATCATCGATTACCGTGACTGATGGCTTTTAGCCAATGGCTATTCTGCCTATAGAAATAGTGCGTTTACACAAAAAACTCTTTTATCAAGGCTGCCATTTTATCAGCATCGCGCTCACACCCGTAAGTACGGCCATCTTTAATTTCACTTTTGCTACCATTTTTCAACAAGGACAGAGCCTCGTCTAACTGTCCATGCAAGGGGTCTTTGGTACCGGCGAACACCAGCGTTGGACAAATAATAGTTTTTAACTGCGCCGCATAATCTTGCTCGATTACGGCCAAATAAGTAGCAGGGTAAAGACCGCCTAGTGCGGTAGCCAGTAAGGTTTCACGTTGACTGATACTCAAAGGCGCACCATTATCTTTACCGCGGATACGGCTCCACATCGCAAGCAAATGGCTGCCATCTTCTTGTACCGGAAACTCAGTAGATATTTTCGGCAATAGTTCACGCAATGTATCATTTAATAAAGGCGGGCCAGACAAGGCTATCTTTTTAGCAAATCCAGGGTAATCATATTCCATCTGCACCGCTACCGAAGCTCCGGTATGATGACCAAACATCCAACACTGCTGTACACCCAACACCACCAGCGCCTGCTTAAATACATCACTAATGGCTGCAATAGTAATCTCGCCAACCAGTTGATCGCTGCCACCAAAGCCCGGCATATCCGGCGCAATAATCCAGTAATCGCCGGCCAACTGCTTAATTAATTCATCATACATTGATGAATCACTAGGTACTTGATGCAATAGCAGCAAGGGCATACCCATACTGGCATTCCCACTATATCGATAATGGACCTGCCCCATCGGCGTATCGACATACGCTTTTTTCATAACAAATACCCTCTAAAAACCTAACTCAATGCTAATCCATTTGATCTCAGTAAATTCCTCTGTACTGTAATGACCACCACTGCGACCAATACCAGAATCACCTAAACCACCAATCGGCGCCATCGCATTACTTTGAAATGGGTGCATACCGATATGCACGGCTCCGGCGCGAATTTCTCGTGCCGCCTTAAAACCAAGCTGTATATTGTGGGTTAACACCCCCGCCGACAAACCGAACACACTATCATTGGCCAAGGCGATTGCCTCATCTATATCCGCCGCTTTTACCAAACTGGCCAGCGGTCCAAAACTTTCATCTTTCCACACAGTAGCATCGCGCGGCGGCTCTAATATTACAGTAGGCTGCAAAGTAAGGCCCTTATGCACTTCACCACCGGTTAGTACTGAAGCACCTCGCGATTTAGCATCTTCTATATGCGCTTGTACTTTTTCTAGGGCACGACGATTAATTAACGGGCCATAATAGGCTGCGGGATCGTCAACGGTGCCCAGCGTTAAGGCTTCACAACCAGCCTTTAACGCGGCTGCAAACTCATCAAAAATACCGGCCTCAACCACAATCCTTGAATTGGCCATACAAATTTGGCCCGCATGATTAAACATACCTTCAATTGCAATATCTGCTGCTTGCTTGGCATCATAGTCATTCAACACCACTAAGGCTGACTTACCACCCAACTCAAGCTGCACTGGACGCATTTTATCCATCGCCACTTTACCGATCGCTTTACCGGTGGCGGTAGAACCGGTGACGGCAATACCATCTATATCATCATGGGCGACAAGCGGAGCGCCACATTCAGCGCCAAAGCCTGTCACTACACTGACCGCATCTTTCGGCAAGCCGGCTTCAACCAATAACTTGGCATACTCTAAGGCAATGACTGGTGTTTCTTCCGAAGGCTTAATAACAATACTGTTACCCGCTGCTAACGGAAACGCTGTCATTTTTGTCAGCAGTAATAGTGGTGCATTGTAGGGAACGATGGAGGCAATCACACCCAGCGGTTCTCTGATAACTATTGATAATTTATTGGGGTCGTCGTTAGGTAAAGTGTCGCCATATAAGCGACGTACTTCACCAGCCGCACCACGCAGTAAATCTGCAGTGCGAGCAATTTCATAGCGCGCCTTTTTGACCACCGAACCGCTTTCGTTCATTAATAGTTCTAAGTAGCGTTGCTCGCCTTGCTTTTCCATAATGTCAGCTGCACGTAGCAGCACCAATTCACGATCTTTCGGCGCTAATGCACTCCACTGCTTAAAACCTTTGCGAGCAGCCGCAACCGCCAAATCCACATCAGCAGCATTCCCTCGGGCAACCTTAACCAATAGCTGCTCTGTATCCGGTGCTAACACATCAAAGGTTTCACCGGATTCCGCAGGCTGCTCATGACCCGCGATAATTAAGCCGCGATCTTCCATCTAACTCTCACTTCTTTCAATGCTCTAAATAACAAACCCCGCTACAGCAGTAACAGGGTTATTAGGCTAGCGTGAATTCACCACAACACCAATGACTTATGTCATTGGTGTTGTGTCATTGGTCATACTATTTTTTAACTGCTACAAACTGTGCTTCAGCTTGCTCTAACAGCTCAGTCTTAGCTGCATCCATCCTACCCATTTCTGGAGAGAAACCTTGCACCAAGGCCATGCCAATATCACGCATCGCGCGCGACTGTGGCGCAGTGCCCAAAGTACCTGAAGTACCTGCAATTTTTAAGGCACCCGTAGAGACTGCATAAGCGGCTTCAGCGATAATACCTTTATTTAAGCGCCATAGTTTCACAACTTCTTCTTTTGGCAAAATCGGCGGCTCAGAGGTCTCTAAGTCGAGCTGGCGACGCATAAACAACACAGCTGTTTGATAATTTCTCATCATGTCGCCAAAAATAGTTTGGTACACAGGGTTAGTAGCATAAGTAGCACCTGTATCTTTGTAGGTTTTGTTGCGCAAATGAACTTTCGTATGCTCATAAATAGAATGCGCAACGCCTAAATAGACCGCGGGACCTGCTACTTGGTTGCCCACAAAAGATCCGCGACTCATCGACATCGACTTAACAAACGCACCGGAAACATCCAAACACATGTCATCGGGCACAAACACCTCTTTCATAACCAAACCATCAGTAGCACTTCCGCGCAAACCCATTGCATCCCATTTAATACGACGATCCAAGCCTTCACCTTTGGCGTCGATAATAAAGGTACACAGGCCACCGGCATCATCGGTGCCTTCTAAGGAGGCGGTAACCAAATAGTAATTGGCAATATCAAAAGCGCAGGCAAAAGACTTTACGCCGCTTAACTCATAACCACCGTCCACTTTCTTGGCAACAGTTTCAATGGTCAGCTTGGCTTTTTCTGATTTGGCACCTTCGGAGGTAAAATTACCGGTCCAATTGTTACCCTCACCAATTAAGCGCAACAATTTTTCGGCCCAAGCTTTGGCTTTAGCTTCCTCAGTTTTGTCTTCAAACAAGCCTGCTGCAATAGCTTTTAATAACAACACCCCCCGAGAAGAGGATGAACATTGGAAAAAATAGGCCATCGCTGTTGATGGACAGGCTGTACCCATGGCAAATACCGTAGCACAAAGGTCGCGTAAACCACCGCCCAAACCGCCGTATTCTTTTGGTACCATCAAACCCATTAAGCCGGATTCGGCTAACGTCTTTACGTGCGGACGATGAAACTCTGCAGAGGTATCGACCTCTACCGATTTTTCTTTTAAAGCAGGCAAAACGCTTTCAACGATTTGTTGGATTTTGCGCTCGTCTTCCGTAAGGTCTTCTACATAATACTCGCCAGTTAATTTACTCACCTAATCTGCCTCTTGTTTACACTAATTTTAAATACAGTTTAAATATTTATTTTTGCTGAGTGCTTATAACAAAGCCATTACCGTCAGCTGATCGCTTGCGTCACCCACCCACATCAGTTTCGACCTAAACCCGCAACTAAAGAAACTACCTTGTCATGTGTATTAACTCACAATAACTCTGCCACAATAAAACCGTTAGTTTCATGAATCGGGTCCATTAAAAAACGCAGGAATTAATGGCCCTACTTTATTTGCAGTTAAGTAGTTGGCGTCAGTAATACTCAAACAGCGCGGTATTGAAAAGCCGCCCCGGCCGCTACCACCCAGATTACCGACGCTTCAATCATAGTTAATTGCCAACTTCTCGTCGACTCGGCTAAAGCCAAACCGAATGTTAACAGCGCTGAATAACTATATTACTTGCATAAGTTATAAACTAATAACATTATACCTTTTATTGGTTGCCGCGGTAGTTAGAATGCCGACAATGGTCACTTTTCACAAGCCTAGCCTTGCAAACAACAGCATACTTTTCAATAACTTAACAAATCTTAATGCTTAGCTCCTTGGGCCTTTTAAGACAATGCAGAGCACGCTCAAAATCAGCAAAAATGATCCTTTTGTGCGGCTACAACGTAAATTTTTAATAACCGCAGTGCTGCGGTCAAAAAATAAAAATTAAAAATAAGGCGCGATAATGACAAGCACCCCTAGCAGCCCGCCTACTGGCGGCAACTTTCTCGGATTTATTAATACCAACGAAGGCGTTGGTTTTGGCAATATGCTGACTTTTTATGTCGCCTGCTTCACCGGCATCATGTTGGCGGCATTCATGCCCTCGCTACAGCCTTATATTCTTGATGAGTTTCTAAAAATACCAAAATCCGAACAGGGCATGGTAACTGGTAATTTGGCCTTTTACGGCGAAATGACCATTATCCTGACTACTGGTATTTGGGGCGCACTGTCTGACAAAATCGGTAGGCGGCCAATCATGACGGGGAGCTATCTGCTGGTAGCATTGGGAATGTATTTATACCCACGCTCAGAAACCTATTTCGATCTGGTAATTGCCCGCATCGTTTTCAATGCCGGTATTGGCGCGTTCAGCTGCCTGATCATTACGTTGATGGCCGACTACGTAAAAGATAACAGTCGCGGCAAAGCCTCGGGCTTGCTCGGTATGGCAAACGGCCTCGGCGCTATGATAAGCGTATTGTTTTTACTACAATTGCCCGCGTATTTCCAAGGCCAGGGTATGAACCCCATTGAGGCCGGCTTTGCAACTTACCACACCGCTGCTATCACCGCTCTTATCGCCGCCGTGATGATGTGGTTTGGCCTGAAAAAAACCGAACCTATTCAACATGCTGGTCACGACTCAGACAGTATTCTACGACTGGCAAAACAGGGCATGGTGGCCGCCAAAGACCCTGGTATTGCACTTGCCTACGGGGCATCTTTTATTGCTCGTGGAAATGTTGCGTTGGTTGGTGCTTTTTTCACACTTTGGTTAAAAGATTACGGCATCACCGAAAAAGAGATGACCAGTGCTGACGCACTGGCCAAAGCCGGTATGATTCTTGGTATTGCCCAAGCCGTTGCCTTGGTGTCAGCGCCGTTTTTTGGCATCCTAACGGATCGTATTAACCGCACATCGGCACTGATTATTACCTTGGTTTTTTCGGTCATCGGCTACTGCGGCACCTACTTTGTTAGCGACCCTTTTAGTGTCGGCATGATCCTCTGCGGAGCATTTATTGGTATGGCAGAGGTGGGCTGCATTATCACCAGCGCGGTGCTCATTTCACAACAAACCCCGTTGCGTATACGCGGTTCTGTGATGGGCTTTTTCAACTTAAGCGGCGGCGTCGGTATCTTAATATCGGCAGTGGCCGGAGGCTGGCTGTTTGATAACTGGCTACGGCAAGGACCGTTTGTATTTATGGGTGCGATGGCTTTTGTGGTATTGATCTGGGCCATAGTGGTGAAAGATCGAATCACACCCTTAAACGAAAGTGCCCAGCAATAGGCTGGGCACTTGTGCTCGTTATCTGTATTCTAAAATCCGGCTTAAAGACTGCCAAAATAGCGTCTGTGATATCACAAATTAATAGCGACTAATCAATCGCTATTAATTCAACGTCAAAAATCAATGTTGCGCCTGGACCAATCGCTCCGGCCCCACGATTGCCGTAAGCCAAGTCGGCGGGGATTACCAAGCGCGCTTTCTCGCCAACCACCATCAGCTGTAAACCTTCGGTCCAGCCTTTAATAACTTGGTGTAAACCAAACTCAATTGGCTCACCACGATCAACCGAACTGTCGAATACGGTACCGTCAATCAAAGTACCGTGGTAATGCACTTTCACAGTCGACCTTGCGGCTGGATGCTCACTGCCGGTGCCAGCACTGAGCTGTTGATACTGCAAACCTGAAGCTGTCGTCACCACACCTTCAAGAGCGGCATTACTGGCAATATAAACGGCTCCTTTTTCTAGATTTTCTGCCGCCTGCTTTTTATTACCGGAACCGCGAATATAAAAGACCGCTATAACAATTGCTATAACAGCAACAATAATTAACTTAGTCATCGAGCTCTTCCTCACCAAACCATTGCTTAATTTTTAACTGCGCTTGCTGGCGCACTTGTTCATCGATATATGCACTAACAGTAGCAATCGCCATCGCCAAGACACCAAGATCATCACTATAACCCAGCAGCGGCGTCAAATCAGGAATGGCATCGACTGGACTTATAAAATAGCCCAGTGCAGCAATAATTGTGGCTTTAGCCCAGACGGGTACCGACTCTTTTTGAGCCGCGTAATAAAGAAGTAGAGCTCGTTCAACAACCTCGCGCCCGGCCGCTTTGGCATAAGTCGCAAGCTTACCCCAAAACCCACCCTCCGAATAGCTGGCGGGATAATCGAGCTGGGCATCATAGTCATCATATGACTCATCTTCGCTCATCGCTATTGCCCCAGTAAGTTACTTTTAAAACAGCTATATTAGAACTCTTCTAACAAACGCCCTTTTCCGGTAATTTTATCATTGATACCGCAAGCGCGCAGGGCGTGCCAAACGGTGGCAATATTAATCGGTATTAACGGTTTACCTAACCAATGCTCTAACGTCGGAAATATATCTACCGTTGACAAATTAGTGCCACATTGCAAGATGGCATCAACATCATCACCATCCACTTCTTTGATCGCATCCATCACTTGCGTAATAGAGGTTTCTGCAATGGCGGTTGCCGACGGACGATTCAAGCCTTTAACGGCTTTCACATCATAACCAATTTCGGTGAAATATTTTCGTACATTATCATCACCAACTTGTGGATATGGGGTAATAACCGCAATACGCTTAGCGTTAAAAGCCTGCAATGCTTCATGGCTGGCGGTAGCACCGGTAGTTAACCCAAAACCTTCAGGCAACTGATCACGTATCGCTTTTTCAAATTCAAGATTACCTTCAATACCACCCCAGAAAGTTTCTGCCGACATGCCCAGCATTAAATGCGATATATTTGAACTCATCACATTATTAATGGCCGGCGGCATTTCGTCGCGCATCAAATCTAAAAAACGCTCAAACACAATACTTTCACTATCACCAGTGGCCGCTTTTTCGTCAGCCCAGTTTTTTAATTCAATCCAAAAGCGTGAAGGATGCCAGGTAACACCATCAACATTAAATTTTTGTAAATCGTACTCTACGCCTGTATTAGTAGAAGGAATTAAAACACCGATTTGTGCTCGGCTAGCAATTTGGTAGTTTTCCATTAATTAGAACCTGTAGTTTATCAATTGGTACCTACTAACATCGAGCAGGCTCTTTTCACTTTTAAATAGCTATATACCCATACCGGCAAACAAATCGCGCTTCACAAATATATTACCGATAAATCGTTTTATCACTTTACCCGTGGTGAGCCACTCAACCTTAGCTCCGGCTTTTTGGTTAGCCAAAATATTATCCACCAGCCAAGGGGTAACTGTTTCAACTTTATCGGCCAGAATATTGAAGGTCTTTCTCACTTTTTGCCACTCCTCTGAAGAAGTATCGTACTCACCTATCAACAAATCTGTTAGCACCATACCTGGGCTGACCGTGCAAATTTTAACAGCGGTGTCTTTGGTATCTTTGGCGAGGGCTTTATTCAAATAATTAACCGCGCGCTTAGTAGCCCCGTAAATAGCCAAGCCCTGCTGGGTCATACCGTTACTGCCAAAACCTTCCATATTCCAGATCTGACCATCACCTTGCTGCAGCATACCTTGCATTGCCACTTTATTAGCAAACAATAGTCCGGTCAGGTTTGTCGCCACAATACTTTCGACCGCTGCATTGTCGGCCTCCCAAAAGGGCATACGGTCTATGTTACGGCCGGCGTTATTGATCCAGTGGTCGACTCGACCAAATTTTTCGATGGCACAGTCCCACAGCCCTTGCAGGGCATCGAAGCTGGCGACATCACAAACCTTGCCGGTTACTCTCTCAGCACCAAATTCTGCGCTCAAGGTAGCAACGACCTCATCTACTTGTTGCTGATTACGGGCACTGACGGCCACATTACAGCCCCGTTTAAGAAAATTTTCGACCATACCGCGACCAATGCCGCGGGTACTCCCGGTGACTACAACGGTTTGCATAGCTTTTGCTCCAAAGGAATATATAGAATTGTGGCAGAATAAGGGGGTTACAACTGACACTAAGCAACTATTGTTATATCATTAATCTTTGCCGTCAACCTTAATTGTCCCTAAAGTTTTCGTAATTAACGCTGAGCACTCACACTGGATATCACCATGAAACCATACCCCACCTTTTCTATTGGCTCCGTTGGCTACAACCTGATGCTATTGCGCGGCACTTGGCACGATCATGTCGAACTCTATAACCTCGACGGTACGCCACTGAACACCGATAGTGACCTCGGTGCCGGCACCCCAGGTCCCAGCCCGTTTGATAACTTGGCCTATATCGACTTTGATGGCTACAATTTCAAACTCACCAATGTGCATTTTCGGGGTCGTGAAGCCGTCGCTAAAACCTTTGCCGGCACTTTAGAAGACGGCTTGCTGGTATTTGAAAAACTCGGCCCCGGCGCCTTTAATAATGTCGGCATTTCCGGCGGCCCTGGTGTTCTAACGTTCAACGCCTTAGAGCTTGGCAAGCACACCGATGCTTATTGCGAGCCGGACTTTATTATCCTAACGGCCCCCGGCCAACGTCTGCGCCATACCGTGCTCTACCGTCACGGCAAAGCCGTTAGAACTCTGACAGCCAAAGGCACCCGTTTAACGCCTACCTGCGACCAACGCCACCCGATTGATCCCCGCGGCTCGGACGGCCCAGTACATGGCGAGGTGTTTGTCGCGAGATTGTGGGAGCACTTAGTAGAAGACGAGGCTTAGAGCCTCGCAATGGCCGAACTCGGCAGCAACACAACGGCCTCAAAATAAGCGCAATAAGCGCAATAAGCGATGATTTTGCTGTCAGTAGAAACATATACTACTCAGATCTGTTTAGCCAAAAATTACGCACCATAGTTAAGAGTAGCAACAGGATATTTTATGAAGGTTTTCAATATTTCTCAGTTTATAGCCATAACAGCCATCGTCTTCAGTAATGTCGTAATCAGTGGTGAATTGGAGACGCTAAAAACAAAAAACTTTGATGGCGATAAATTCATGTTCCCCGCTGATATCGAGGCACAGCCTTTGGCGTTGTTATTTCTCGCTATGAGCAGCGAGCAAGACAATGGTCAGTGGCAACAACTACAACTGATTGAATGGCATAAACAATTAGAAGCCGCTCAAGTAATAAACAACGAGGTTTCTGCCTACCACTTTCCAGTGATGGAAAGCCCACCGTTTTTTGTCAAAGGAATTATTCGTAATGCCATGGCCAAGGCTTATGAAGGCACCGCGAACATGTCACAGTCGGGAGTTTTATATGTCGATGATTTGGTTAAATTTGCCCGCAGTGCAGAGCTAATACTAAATGATCAACCCACCCTATTATTACTGTCATCCGACGGCAAAATACTACAGGAATTTAAAGGCACGGTTTCTGATGAGGGCATTGCTGAAATTCAGGCGAGCATTGCTACGATTTCTGCGCCAGCAGCTGAACGCAGGCCCGAGCTAAAAGCACGACCAGAAGCGACAGCTGAAACGGATGACTAATTATTCATTGTCTTTCTTAGCGTATCGCTGCTCGGCATAAACCCGAGCTTTCTTTTCTTCACCTAGCTGATAACGCAGATCCGCGCTTTCTTGTTCTAGTAATTTTTGGGTGCTGTGAGCTTGTTCTAACTCCGATTGCATAGTTGTATTTTCTTGCTGTAAATTTCGCAGCTCAGTAGTCGCACCACGTCGCAGACCAATCCAATAACCAATCGATAAACCGGATAACAAAGCAATAACAAAAGCAGGCCACATAAAATCTCTTCTTTAATAAATTAGGTTTTAAATTGCCAGCGGCAATTAGCGGAAAATTGTTTGCTGAGAAAATCTGCCTGCTCAGGCAGGATACGGCGACTGTTCACAAGCGCCAAATACTCTGCTGGATTAGGTCGGTAAGGCAGGGCTAGTAATTCCATATTGGCCTCGGCCAAAGTGCGACTGCCTTTATACTGATTACAACGCCGACAGGCAGCGACCACATTTTTCCAACTGTCTTTACCACCCCGCGAGCTGGGCATAATGTGATCGCGGGTTAATCGCTCAGGCTGAAAAAACTTACCACAGTATAAACATTGGCAGTTATCGCGCTCGAATAATGCTCTATTACTGAGTGCAGGTTTGACCCGCGGTCGCCCCGCATTGTCACCACCGCAGGCAATAATGCTGGGCAACTCAACGACTGAACGCTGACCGTGAAAGCGATTAAAACCGCCATGAATACGAAAAATAGTATCACCTAAACTCCAGCACACTAAATCTCTGGAATAAAGACAAACCGCTTCTTGCCAATGCAACCAATCTACTGGCTGCCCCGCATTATTTAATCGCAGTATTTGCAAAGCATGGCTCCTGTTGCTGTTAGAAAACGATAAACACTTTCTTTTAATCTAAAACAGGTTTCTATGACGCTTTAGTGACTAAATACAGTCTACTTTAATTAGCAACTTAACAATAAAAATTAGCACAGTTTAGCTGCTGCGCGGTTAGCCCCGAAAGGACACTGGGATAAAACCGCTAATCAGGCTGGCAATTCGAAGAGCAGGCTTACAGTATGCCTGAAATCAGAGGTTATAATTGCGCTGCTTTTTTAATATAGCCGACTGTTGTTTTACCACATGCTGGATTAACAATTCTTCATCATTGGCATTTACTTCTGTGAAATCAAGGCGTACAAACCAAGCCAAATCATTGATCACCTCATCCGCGGCCAAGGCCGTACTTTCAACCACACTGGCAAGTAGTACAACCTGTAAACCCGACGGATATAATTGCATATCCAACTGCAAGCAATCACCTTTCGATAAATCTTGATCATTATGAAACGCTATACCACAGGCGCTGACATTAACCATCCGCTGATTATAAGCAATGCGATGAATTAACTCGGCATCGATATCCATTTGCTGAATCACAAAATTGAGCTTCTTGTTCATTAAATCAATCAACTCAGCGGTAAGCGGCGCCTGAATTCTACAACTATCCAATAAAGTTTGAATGCGGTTATCAAAATTAGCCGCCATATCAACATTTCCACCATGCTCCCGCGACTGCTTGGCAAAGGCGCGCGCTTCTTCTTTACCTAATACTCGGTAAGAGATGCCCATGGAATCATCAATGCGAAAATATCGACGGCGTTCTTCAGTCATAGTGTGGTTACTGCCCAATTTATTAGCCAAGTCAATAACAAGGCCAATCGCCAAAAGTTAGTTACTGGCAGATCAGAATACATCTGAGCGATCCAAATCAAATACCGGACCGTCATTTTCGCTTTCTAACTCCAACGATTCAAAAAACTGTGGGTTCTCTTGCTTCAGTTGGCGCAAACCTTGCTTCATCGCTTCGCCACCCACACTTTGTTGGATAACAATTTCAACGCGTCTGTTTTTGGATCGCCCCTCGGGGGTTTCATTAGAAACCAAGGGCTTAGTATCTGCAAAGCCGCTGACCTCAACTCGCTTGGGATTGAGGACGCTGCCCTCAAAAATAGCATGGGCGACAGACACCGCACGGCTTGTTGATAGCTCCCAATTGGAGCGAAAGCGCGCGGTTTTAATCGGCACATCATCGGAATGACCCTGAATAGAAATACCGCCTTCTTTGGTCGCCAATACATCGCGCATCTCTGATAGCAGCGGTAAATAATTACCTGCCAATTCAGCAGAGCCAGAGGAAAAAGACCCCTTCTCACGAATACGAACAATTATTTGTCGACCATGGGTTTCAATTTCTATTTCACCTTTGGAAATTTGCTCTTGCAATGACTTGGCAATATCGGTGGCATCTTTCTGGGTTTCTTTAATAAGTTCTTCAATTTTTTCTATCACATCCTGTTGTGTGACTTCGAGCTTTTCTTCGTCGGTTTCCGGCACGCCGGCATCTTGATCTTCGATACCCGCTTCAACGTCATACTCCTGCGCTGCATTAACTTCCAATGACAGCTCAGTTAAATCGTCAGTACGCTGGTAGATCTGATTGATTGGCGTTGGGTCCGGCCGACCGGGGCTAAACTCTTGCGCGATAATGCTGGTGCCCTTGGGCGGGTCCAGCACTTTTAATTTACTTTGCACACCGAAGGCCTGCGACATAGAGCCGGCCAAACGTTTAAATTTCATCGCATCCATTTCTGCAAACGATAATAACAATACAAAGAAACACATCAACAGCGACATTAAATCTGCAAAGGTTCCCATCCAACCAGGTGAACCCGGTGGCGGGCATGCTGGACAATTGCCGTCTTCATCACTCATTAGGCCTTAACCACTGCTTGCCAGTTATTCATCTTCTTTACCACGCTGACTGGCCGGCAAATAATTACGCAGCATTGAATCGATTACTCGCGGATTTTGACCTCCTTGAATCGCCAACAGGGCATCGATCACCAAACTCTTATTCATATCCTCTTCGCCGCGACGCAGGCTGAGCTTGTCTGAGATGGGGATGGCAATCATATTCGCCAGCATCGCACCGTACAGCGTGGTTAACAGTGCTACCGCCATCGCTGGGCCGATTGACTTAGGGTCATCCATATTCGACAGCATCGCCACCAAACCCACCAAAGTACCAATCATCCCCATAGCGGGTGACACATCACCTAGCGCACTAAAAATTTTAGCGCCAATCTCATGCCGTTCAACGGTTTTATCTTTATCTTTGTTGAGCAGGATTCTCACTACATCGGGGTCGTGACCATCGACCAATAGCTGAATCCCATCTTGCAAGAAATCGCTACTAACCTCCTTGCCTTCTAGCGCCAGCAATCCGCTCTTGCGAGCCTCATCGGCTAAGCCGACAATTTCTTCGATCATTTCAACAGGATCATCTAACTTAAATATAAAGGCTTTGGCGGCGACTTTACCGGCGCCTAAAAATTGGCCGAGGCCAAATTTTGACAACACCACAAAGATACTACCGACTATTACGATCAGCACCGACGGTATATCGACAAACATGCCGACCCCACCACTGAGTACCATTGCAGTAATGATGATCGCTATCGATCCAATCATGCCAATAAGAGTTGCTAAATCCACTACCCGACTCCCGCTATCAATTCGTTATTGAGCTTTAAATTTATTTTTTGCGCTGTATAAAATCATCTACCGATGCGCAGACTACGACCTTATAATCGAGTCAACATAATACAAGAAAAGGGCTTTTTTCCGATAGCTACAGTCTATACCCTATCTCGAGCTAGTACAGCAAAGCCGTCACCGTCAGCGCTTTTTTTCACCCTTTGGCCACATTAGCAGCTGCTATTATAGTAACGGCCTGAAAGCGGCAGACTTTAGCTAATGTATTGCCCTTACAAGTTAGACTTAAACGCCCTGAAAGCCGATTAAATTCCTACAGGGCATT
>JBNMPW010000014.1:0-31818 GCA_051277205.1 Oceanicoccus sp.
CGTCTCGGGTTCGCCCAGCCATAAGTAATGTTGCGCTAAAAAACTATTAACGATCGCAATCGAACGATCCGCCAATAATGATTCACAAATACGAATCGCCCGATTCATAGCAACCTCTGGCCGACCATCATCAACACCACGGTGAGCAAGCCCCATGCCGACCCAATATAAATTGATCGCCTCCTTGAGACGGTTACCCACTTCGCGCTGCATCACGAGGCCACGCATACCCATAGCTTCAGCTTCTCGAAAATGTCCTGACTGTCTTAAGCCCTTGCCAAAATTTGCCAGACCTTCCGCCATTTTCTCCCGGTTATCGATCGCCTCGCACTGCTCTACCTGCAATTTATACAGCGGCACAGCTTTGCCAGGGAAACCACCAATCATGTTGTAACTGTGAGACAAAGCCTGTAGCGCAAAAATACGATTTTCAACGTGAGTTAAACGCGGAAGCGCATCAAAACCGTCAGGAAATAATAATTCCAGTAACGCAGTGCGCTGTAAACAAGGCTCGCCGATACCTAATAACGTTGGCGAATCGATATGCTCACGAAAATACACACAGGCCTGATCATAGGACTGGTGTTCAATCAGTAGCCGATAGCTATCGATAGCATTTTGTAACTCAGTATTCATCATGGTCCGTACTACCTTCTTCGGGTTTCCAAGAACCCGCTGCAAATAAATGAGTTTGCATTTGGATCATTGCCCATTCTTCATTGTGATCAGCAAGTGCCGCAATTATTTCTCGGTGATGCCAGCAGCTACGCTTTAAATTGTGTTCAATACGATGCTGGAATCGCCCCATCAACAAAATGTGCATCTGAAAAATAGGCTTCATTAAGTTTTGCAGATGAGCACTGCCCGAAGCCTGTAAAATAATTTTGTGAAACTCATCATTCAACTTAGAAAATTGCTTTAAATTCTCAGCTTCAGTACGGGGTTTCTCGGAAATCGCTTCCATAGCTGTTGCCAGCGTCTCTAGCCGCAGCAGCTGATCATCACTAATAAAGCGAGCCGCCCGTTTGCTAGCATAGCTCTCTAATAACGCCCTGATCTCTAGAATCTCTTGTGTCTCTTCTTCACTGAACTCGCGAACGCGGGCACGCTTATTGCCCTCTGACTCAACTAGGCCCTCCACTTCAAGACGGCGCAAGGCACTTTTTACCGGTGTACGACTCACTCCCAGCGTAGAGGCCAATTCCTGCTCAACCAAAAATCTGCCCGGGGCCAGCTCACCCGAAATGATCGACTCCCTAATACCCTCATAAGCCTGATCTGAAATTGTATCTGCCATCACTACCTCTCTATTTTGGTATACAATATTTACATTATTTAACAAATTTATCAAATAAAACGTTGTATTTCTATTTTTGGTATACCAGAATGCCTCAACGATTACGAAGCGCCGTTTTATTTTCGCGCCACTTTGAGAGAATTTTATGTCTACCAACACCCATAATGAGCTAACCGCCGCCAGGTTACTCGACCATATGAGTAACAAGGAAAGAGCTATTGCCGCCAAGGTCGATGCCATATTGCCCGCTCTATCTGAAAAAGCATCCGCGGCTGACATTAAAGGTGAATTTCCTGTATCCCATGTTCAACTATTTAGTGACGCTGGGCTGTTAGGCCTCATGGTACCTGAAGCCTACGGCGGTTTAGGCGGCGGTTTGCGAGATTTATCGGGCGCTACCTTTGCCATGGGCTCTGCTTGCCCCTCTACTGCTCTGGCGTTTTTCTTTCATTGCAGCGCCGCTTCTCGAGGCACTCTGCAGCTCAAAGCAATTGATGCCGGTCTATTTAAAGGAGAAGAGGCCAAAACGGTTAAGGCATTTGCAGATAAAGTGCTCTATGCCATGGGTCGCGACGGTAAGTGGCTCGCTAACTTCGCCAGTGAATCTAACAAAAAAGCCACCGCTATGCTGGCGATATCTACCACCGCTAGCAAAGTTGACGGCGGCTGGAGAGTCAACGGCGTGAAATCCTTTGGTTGTGCAGTGGGCGTGGCTGACGAATATTTAGTCACCGCTAAGTTAGAAGGTTATGAAACCGCTGAAGGTCTGGCGACATTTTTTGTTAAACGGGATGCCAAAGGTGTCTCACCCCGGGTGAAGTGGGACGCCATTGGCATGCGCGCTTGCGCCAATCATGGACTAATACTTGAAGATGTTTTTGTCGCCGATGAAGACGCCCTTGGCGTGCCCGGCGCCTTTGTTAAATCCATGCAGATGAGTCGCGGTACTTTTGTCGGTAATCAACCGGCTGGCACCTGCTGTTATCTCGGAGCCGCTCAAAGCATATATGACTTCGCCATCCGCCAACTTAACGAAAAAACTTTCTCCGATACCGGCCGCCCCATAGGTGAAGGCCCAGCACAGCAGGAATTAATTGGCAAAATGACAGTGGAACTAGAAACTGCTTACGCCTGGATGCGCCGTCAAATCGATCTAGAATCCAGCGATGTTGAAATTCTTCCCAAACCTATTGTTGAGCGTCAATGGCATTTAGCCAAGGGCACTATTTCAGAGGCTTGCTTTGCGGTTGGCACCAATGCACTAAAAGCCTGCGGCACAGCCAACACCATGAACACAACGCCTATTGCCCGCGGCATACGAAATCTAACAATGGGACTTGTGCAGGCATTTCCTGCGGAAGCCGGTCGTCTTTACGCCGCCAAAGATATTATTTCAAAACAAAGCGAAACCTTATTTTCAACTTAATATTCTCAAACTGATAGCAATAATAATGAGCAAAAAGGCATTTCCTACATTTCCGGTGGGCTCCGTGGGCTACAACATGATGCTGGCCCGTGGCATATGGCATGAGCATGTCGAACTCTACAACCTCGACGGCACGCCACTGGAAGATGACACTCAGGCTGGCAGCGGTGCCGCTGGACCTGCGCCATATGACAATCTGATCTATATAGATTTTGATGGCCGTTTTATGAAGCAGACCAATGTCAGCTTTCGTGGCCGAGATACGCTCGCCAATACCTTTGCTGCAGAGTTAATTAAAGGGGTACTGATTTTCGATTCACTAGGGCCTGGCGCCTTTGAGAACATTGGTGTATCCGGTGGCCCCGGTATTTTGATTTATAACAGTCGGCATATAGATGATGCCTGCAAGCTTTATCAAGAACCGGATTTTATTGTTTATACCGCACCTGGGCAGCGCATACGAACCACTATTTTGTACAGCAACGGGGAAGCGACACGAACCTGTACCGGCAAGGCAACGAGGCTATCACCAAGCTGTGACCGCCGGGCCGATATTGATCCCCGTGGACAGCAAGGCGACGTTCACGAAGCAGAGTTATTCCATACCCAACTGTGGGCTAACCTCAAAAAATAATCACCAAAACAAGGCTTGGCAAGGAACCATCAATGGCATTTAAGCAGCATACAATAAGCATTAATGGCGCAAACATTTCCTATCAGCGCGGCGGTGCAGGCCCAACACTACTGTACTTGCATGGCGCTGGAGGCACTGGTAATGCCATGCCATTAATGAATGCACTAGCCAGTCAATACGATGTGGTGATACCAGACCATCCGGGCTTCGGAGCATCCGACGACCCCGATTGGCTGGATACTATTCATGACACAGCCTATTGCTATCTGGATTTTTTACAACAGCTAGACCTAACAGACATTATTGTCTTTGGCTCTTCGCTAGGCGGGTGGATGGCAATGGAAATCGCTATCCGTGATCAATCACGAATCAAACGACTAATTCTTTCTAACGCTGCAGGCCTGTCGCTGGCGGATATCGCAATGGGCGATGTATTTTTATGGGGAGACGAGGCCAAGGTTCGCAATATGATTTTTGATAAGTCACTGCAAGACAAAGTGCTATCGGCTGTCGTTACCGAAGAACAACAGGCCCTAGCTAACAAAAACTTTTTTACCACCGCCAAGCTGTCATGGGAACCTCGCTTTTGCAATCCTAACCTCGACAAATGGATCTACCGTATTACGGTGCCGACATTAATTGTCTGGGGCGATCACGATAAATTATTTCCTGAAGCTTATGGCCAGAATCTTAAAGAGAAAATTCCCCACGCTAAATATGTGGTCATTAAAGATTGCGGTCATCTTCCCCATGTTGAAAAAAGAGATGAGATTGAAAAAGAAATCTGTCAATTTATCCACGAGGTTGCCTAATGAAATTTACATTATTCCATTTAATGCCCTACAGTGCTGTAGATCTAGATGCCATTAAAGATTATGAAACAGTTTGGGTGGGTCTTCCAAATAAACACTATGACAGAGAAGCTGGCCACCAATTATATCAGCGTTATCTTAATGAACTGATACAGGGTGAAGCTCTTGGCTTTGATGGCATCGCTGTTAACGAACACCACTCAACAGCCTATGGCATGATGCCGTCGCCAATCGTTACCGCCTCCTATCTAGCCGCGAGAACAGAAAAAGTTAAGATTGCAATTCTTGGCAGTGCGATCCCGTTACGCAATCATCCGCTAACCTTGGCAGAAGAACATGCCATGATTGATACCATTTCTAAAGGACGTCTGATCTCAGGTTTTGTCCGAGGTATTGGTGCGGAGTACCATACCTGGGGCACCAACCCCGCCTTTAGTCATGAGCGTTTTCATGAAGCTCATGATCTGATCATTAAAGCCTGGACCGATACCGAGCCGTTTAGATGGATAGGCAAACATTATCGCCACGAATATGTAAATGTATGGCCGCGCCCCTACCAGCAGCCACATCCCAAAATTTGGGTGCCATCACAAGGCTCAAGTGAAACGATTGAATGGGCAGCACATCCCGATCGTAAATATACCTATTTGCAAACCTTCAGTCCGATTAAATCAGTATATAAATATCTACAACAATACCGTGACACCTGTGAAAAATATGGTTACGAAGCGGGTAATGAACAACTGGGCTGGGCGGTACCTATTTATGTCGCCGAAACCGATGAGCAAGCACGCAGAGAAGCTAAAGAGCATTTTGAAAACTTCCGAAATCGTTTCTTAAAAATGCCTATCGAAATGCTGCTACCCCCGGGCTATACCTCTTTAGCATCAATGAAAAATATCACCAAATCAAAGGCACAAATAACAGGCGATATTACACTTGAGCAAGCCTGTGATTTGGGTATGTTTTTTTGCGGCAGCGCTGAAACTGTCCGTGAGCAACTCTCCGACGCATGGCAAGACTTACGCTTCGAGCATCTATTAACCATGCTTCAATTCGGTACTCTGCCAGCTGATTTAACGCAAAAAAGCATGCAATTATTTGCTACTGAAGTAATGCCCGCCTTGCGTAAAACCGTAGCGGAAACAAAGACCGCTTATGCTTAATAACAATGGCCAGTAAACTATGAACATAGAAACTGAATATTTATCGCCAAGCGATGCCCGCACCCAACAATTTCTGGATAGAAAAAAATACCAGATGTTTATTAATAATGAATGGGGTGATGCCGCCTGTGGTCAGCAAATTGAAACCATCAATCCGGCTACTGGTGAGTTGCTCGGGCATTTCCCCGCTGGGGATAGCGAAGATATCGATCGCGCGGTTAATGCCGCTCGTCATGCACTAAACGAGGGCGAGTGGTCGACATTAACACCTAGAGACCGCGAAAAATTACTGTGGAAATTAGCAGATCTAATAGATGAGAGTTTTCAGCAACTGGCAGAGCTCGAAACAATTGATCAGGGCAAGCCAATTTATGTCAGCCAAGCCGAAATAGCGGTGGTGTCAGAAGAGTTTCGTTTTTTTGCAGGATTGTGCACCAAAATTGAAGGGCAAACCTTTACCACATCAATCGACTGGCTCCCCGCGGGAAAAGAAGTTTTTTCCTATACCAGTAAAGAACCGGTCGGTGTTGTCGGCGCTATCGTGCCATGGAACTCGCCACTCATTATGGCAGCTTTTAAGTTAGCACCCGCCTTAGCCGCTGGTTGCACGGTGGTACTCAAACCTGCAGAACTTACCTCTTTAACCACTATAAGGCTGGCAGAACTGATTAAAGAAGCTGGCTTTCCTGCGGGCGCCGTTAACATCGTTACCGGTTATGGTCATAAAGCAGGAGCTGCCCTTGCAGCACATATGGATGTCGATAAAATTGCCTTTACCGGCTCGACCAATACCGGACGCGCAATCATGGATAGCGCCAAGTCGAATTTGAAAAAAGTGACATTGGAACTGGGTGGTAAATCCCCCATGATATTTCTCGAGGACTGTGATATCGACGCTGCTATCGCGGGCGCAGCCAATGCTATCACTTGGAATAATGGCCAGATTTGTCTGGCTGGCTCACGCCTATATGCGCACAAAAATATTTTTGAAAAAATTGTAGCGGGCGTTAGTAAAACACTTGCGGCCATGACTATTGGCAACCCCTTAAATCCGCAAACAGCTATTGGTCCGATGGTTAGCATAACGCAGGCCGATCGCATTATGTCCTACATTCAGTCAGGTATTGCTTGCGGAGCTGAAGCCATCATAGGCGGCAAGGCTATAGGCTCTGGCAGTGGCTGCTATGTGGCACCAACTGTACTGGTTAACACCAACCATGACATGACCTGTGTACAAGAAGAGATTTTTGGCCCTGCATTAAGTTGCATGCCATTTGAAGATATTAACGAGGTCATTAAACAGGCCAATGACTCTATATATGGTCTAGGCGCCAGTGTGTGGACAGAAAATCACTCCAATGCCATTAAAGTATCAAACCAATTGAAGTCCGGTACTGTGTGGATCAACAGCCATTTATTGTTTGATGCCAGCCTGCCTATTGGTGGTTACAAACAATCAGGCTTTGGTCGCGACCGCGGCGCACAAGCTGTCGAAAACTATCTAGAAACTAAAACCATTATTTCATCAATTTAAAATTCATGAGGGCAGACTCGATGTTAGCTGAAGACAATGCAGCAGGTTATGGTACAACGACAGTTGTTTTATCGTGGCTTGTGTTAATCAGTTTTATAATCACTTTTGTGGTTTCAGTTTCCTGGCCGACAATGGATGTTAGTGACCCTATCAGAAGCTATCGCCGCCTGCTGCATATGAGCTGTGGTGTTATTACTGCAATTCTTATCGTTTTACGTTTGATTTGGTGGTGTAAAAATCCATTTCCTAAAGCACCACAAGGTATGCCAGACAACGCCTTTGGTGGTTCTAGAATTGTCGTACTGTTTTTTTATATTGATATTTTAGGCCTGGCGGTTACTGGTTTTATGAATAGCTGGGCGATGGGGTATGAGGTGAGTTTTCTCGGCCTGTTTACTTTGCCGATTATCAGTGGCACCACTGTTAGCTTTGCCGGCTACTTTCACAGTGTCTTTTTATTCTTTAATAACTTAATGATGTTGAGTTTTGTGTTAGTCAATATTTATCATAGCATTCGATACAAAGTGGGATTTCGCCGTTGGCTTCCCGGAAAAATGGCCTAGGGGAAGATCATGAAAAATTTGAATTATTCACATACAGCAAAATCGATACATGTCGGTATTTATTTAGCCATTCTCATTGGCTGCTGCCTTACGCCCTACTATTGGTTTGGTGTGGTGCCTATTAAGTCAGATCGGGTAGTAGATACGGAATATATCGACATACTTCTTTCACCAATAATGCCAGAAGATGAATTAGAAAGATCCGTATTAATGGAGGAGTTTCGCTGGTGTCGCTACTGTCATGTTATGCAACCGGGCCATCCCGATGAGCCAGGCCCCACGCTGTATAATATTTTTGGTCGACGTGCAGCCACTATCTCTGGCTTTTATTACTCCGATTCGTTTATCGAGGCTGGTGAAAATAAACTGTACTGGACTGAAGAGACTATTGATGAGTTTATTACCGATCCACAGAAATATATTCCCAATAACCGTATGTTCCATGGCCCAGTATTTATTTCAGATCCGGAGCGACGGAAACGGGTTATTAACCTACTTAAAAAATGGACTGCTGTAGGCAGTACTTACGGTACTGAACATTAGTCATCGATAAATTTTGGATAAATGTATGTTTATAAATTTTTGGTACGCTGCTGAAAAAAGCGACGACTTAACTGACACACCGATCAAAGTCCGTATGTTGGATCAAGACTTTGTGTTGTTTCGCGATTCTCAAGGTGTGGCTCGCTGCTTGAGAAATATGTGTAATCATCGCGGTGCCTCATTAGCCGGCGGGCTTATTGTTGAGGGTAGTATTCAGTGCCCTTATCACGGCTGGCGTTTTAGCGGAACGGGAGAATGTGTAAAAATCCCGCAACTGGATAACAGTGAAAAAATTCCAACTCGGGCGAATATCGACAGTTATCCCACTGAAGAACGCTATGGCATTGTGTTTGCTTTTTTAGGTGACTTACCTGAAGCCGAACGCCCACCGATTATGCCCGTACCAGAATTCGACGATGATGGCTGGCGCTGCAACCTGCTGAATTATCAATGGCAAACGAATACAGAGCGCGCCGTAGAAAATGGCCTAGACCCTGGCCATAACGAATATGTGCATCCTACCCATGGCTTTGAAGGCAATGATGAAAATTATATTGCCCCAAAATGCGAAGCGCAATCCCATCAGTGGGGTTATAGCTTTATGTCGATATTCCAATCTCCTGAACTAAAAACTGGAGTCCTGAAAGAATTACGGGATTACTCCGGCGATCTTGAAGCGGGTGCTGGTCATCACGGCCCTACAGCGATGTGGACTCATATTCATATGACCCCAACTAACTGGATGCATCAATACGTTTTTGAAACACCGGTTGATGAAGAGAACACAAATATTTTTCTTGTCAATATGCGTAATTGTATGCTTGATCCGAAAGACGATGCCGCTATAGCTGGCAGGATGGCCATCATCGCAGAGCAAGATAGAATTGTGATGGAAGAGATGGAACCAACCCAAACACCGGCAACAAATCGCAACGAAATGTTTATGTCTACAGACTTAGTAATTGCCAAATATCGCACCAAGCTTAAAGAGTGGGAGGCACTGGGCTGGCGTATTGATACGGATGCTGTCAATGCAATGAAAGGCAAGCATGCGTACGCGGTACCTTCTCCACAACGTCGTAAGCGAAAAAACTGGGTTATCGATTCAGTACCTTTAATTAGCGCAATAAGTTAGCACCCCACATGGAAAAAAATATGAAAATAACTCGTCGAAATTTTTTAGGTTATAGCGCCACTATCACCGCCGTTGTCACTATCGGCTTCACTTTAAATGCTAGCGCTAAAACCATAGCAGGACACCCTAACCAAGCTGAAATCGACTCCGTAGCGCAACTGATTTTTTCCAGTGCCGCCATGCCTTCACTTTTCACTATCACAAACGATATATCCGGACTTTAAACTCGGGTCTGAAATCTCTCATTATTACAGAAAAAGGTAAAAAATATGATGTCACTAAAAGGTTATAACGATTCTCGTCTACCGGAGGATTTTCCAGTCGACTTGAATAATCCTGAAATCAATCTTAAGCACTTCACGCGTTTAATGGGTAGTTCAAATCCTGAGACCGAAACATATGGTTACTACGGAGGCCATTTATTCGCTTCTATTGATGGCAAAAAACTAATTCCTTTAGTTGGCTTAGAAGGTGTTGGTGTCAGTCGGCTCGAAACTCAGCCCGACGGTAAAGTACATGCATACCACCGAGAAATTGGTTATTACACCGATATCCGCACAGGACAATATATAGACAGCTGGCACAACCCTCTAATCGATGACACCGTTGAGGTCTACCATATTAAAAATATGCAAGTTAATGCCAAGCTAGCTGCCATAAACGAAATGGAATTTGACGGCACTATGATTAAAGTACCACTACCATCAAAATGGGATTTTATGGGTTCTCATGGCGTCAATAACTTTGAACTCCATATGGAATTACCAACAATTTTGGATAAAGATAAATGGCCACGTGAATACCCGGGGCCTACCACTAAAATTTCTGAAATGTTTATGCGTCAGTTTGATACTGCGGACTTGCTAAACCCTAAGTTGGACAGCATTCCTAATATGGGTTCATGGGCACGTGTTTCTACTTGGTTTCCATGGATGTTGATGGGTGATATACCTGGCGAAATAATTTTTAGAACGCATTCGATTAAACTGCGTAATGGCATTGATGATATTCCCAAACAATTACGTGACAAAATTGAAAAAGAAGATCCAGAAAACTTGCAAGCTCCATCCAAATCTAGTTGGGGTAAACCTAACGAATCTTCTTTCACTAATTTCTTAAGAGATCGTCAGCCGGCACCCTTTAAAAAATAGTGTAATAATGAATAAAGGGCGCGCATCCGAGCGTCCTTATTATTAATAATATAAAAGCAGATGCTCAATGAATAATAGCGAAGCCCGAATTGGCCCGATCCGACTCAATACCGGTATTACTAGACGTAATGCCTTTACGTTCTTTTATGCTTCTTTTTTTACGGTAGGCATTATTAGTTTTATGAGTTTTATGCAGCCTTATGTGCTGACAGAAAACCTGAACATTCCCCCCGATCAACACGGTAAATCCACCAGTATTTTATCCATTACCTACGAAATGGTTATGTTATTGCTGATCGCACCATTTGGCGCATTAGCAGACAAAATAGGTCGACGGCCTATCTACTTTCTGGGTTTTCTCTGGGTCGGTGTATCTCTGATTGTTTTTCCATTGGCTGAAAACATGACTCAATTGGTGATGGGACGCATGTTATTCGCTGTTGGCGCCGCTGCAATTACCAGCATGATGGCAACCATACTTGCAGACTATCCTCAAGAAGGCTCTCGCGGATTTATGGTGGGAATGTCAGGTCTATCCAACGGTTTAGGCGCAGTCACGCTGGTGATCGGCATGTCACAATTGCCTACATTTTTTAAAGAGATGGGGTACTCCACACTAATGTCCGGCCGCTTTACTTACGCCGTTGCCGCGGGCTTGTGTGTGATTACTGCAATCATTATTTCCAGAGGCCTGTCGCCCCTTAAACCCTCCGGCGGCAATAAAGACCAAGAAAGCGTCTTCCATTTGGTAAATGAAGGCTTTCAAGAAGCACGAAAAAACCCCCGCATAGCCGTAGCCTGTATAGAGGCCTTTATTGCTCGGGGTGACTTAATGGTAGTATCAGTATTCTTCAGCCTATGGGCTAGCCAGGCCGCAATTGCACAGGGCATGGATCTGGAAACAGCCATCAAAACCGCCGCTAGCTTTCTGATTATTATACAGCTGACCAGTTTGTTTTGGACTCCTATTTGGGGCTTAATACTTGATAAAATCGACCGATTAACGGCCGTAGTCATTGCCATGGGGTTGGCTACTATCGGTTATTTATGGGTAGGCTTTTCTCCCAACCCTATCTCAGCAGCCTTTATTCCTGCTGCTATTATGTTAGGTATTGGTGAGTTCAGTGCGATCCTTGCGGGTATTACTTTAGTTGGGCAAGAAGCTCCAAAAGAAATTCGCGGCTCAGTAGTCGGACTATTTAACTTCTGCGGCTCTCTTGGGATTCTGTGTATATCTCTTATTGGCGGATATGCTTTTGATGCTTGGCGGCCAGGGGCCCCCTTTATTATAGTTGGTATTATCAACGCTTTTATCTTAATCATAGCGCTGTTGGTACGAATGAAAGTTGGCTACAAACCGCCTGTGCGATAGTACTTAACACCAGTAACGGGAGCAGATAGTTTCATTGCTATGTAGCTCAACTGAGTAGCTCAACTGACAATGCGCACGTATTTAAGAGCAAGGCATAATAGCAAAGCTGTGACTGAGATAGTTTAGCTCCTTCAGTCATGACGGAGCTAGATAACCAACTTTTATGCAAGTAAATTCGCGCTCAACTAAAGCCTTACCCTCGTCAATCACGTCATCTATATCGTCTATTACTGCACTACAAGCAAACATTAGAGAAAGCTCAAAAATTATCGAATAGTGAGTAAAGGAACTCACGAGCTCCTCGGCTAAAAAGTTATTTTTAACAAGTTTATTAGTGTTTATGATCTATATTCAGACTTGTAAAAAAAACCATAGGTAGCGCATCAAATCATTATACTTTAGCCTGTGGCCGCCCTTCCTCCGGCCAATCTAGATGATAAAAATCGCCGCGTGGTTTATCAACGCGCTCGTAGGTATGCGCGCCAAAATAGTCGCGCTGTGCCTGTAATAAATTTTGTGGTAACAAGGCAGCTCTATAGCTATCAAAGTAAGCCAAACTAGAGCTAAAGGTAGGCGTAGCGACACCATTCAATACCGCCGTCGAAACCACACTGCGCCAGTTGCTGTCGGCACTTTCGATGGCCGCCGTGAAATAGGGAGCCAATAATAAATTAGCTAAGGCGGGTTCTCCTTCATAGGCTTCGACGATTTTCTGCAAAAAACCTGCACGGATAATACAACCGCCTCTAAACAGCTTGGCAATTTCAGCAAAGTTAAGAGACCAGTTATATTTTTCTTGTGCATATCGCATTTGTTGAAAACCCTGAGCATAGGAGCAAATTTTTGAACAGTAGAGCGCGTCTTCTATAGCATCAATAAAAGTTTCTTTATCGCCATTAAATTCAATTTTTCGCTGTGCAAGTATGCGAGAAGCTGTCACACGCTCAGTTTTAATGGCACTTAAACAACGCGCAAAAACAGCTTCTGCAATGGTTGGAGCAGGCACCCCCATTTCTAAGGCGTCAGTGCTAGTCCATTTCCCAGTACCTTTTTGTCCAGCAGCATCGAGTACTATATCGACAAACGGCACACCGGTTTCAGGATCTATCTGTTTTAATATGTCAGCAGTGATTTCAATTAAAAAACTATCTAAACGACCCTTGTTCCAACGTTCAAATATATTACCCATTTCAGCCGGGCTTAGCCCTAGCACCGAGCGCATCAAATCATAAGCCTCACAAATCATTTGCATATCGCCATATTCAATACCGTTATGCACCATTTTCACATAATGGCCGGCACCATTGGCCCCAATATACGCGGTACATGGCACACCACCTTCAATGGGTTTACCGGGAGATGCTCCCTGTATTTCTTGCCCTGTAGCAGCGTCCACTTTAGCAGCGATGGCTTCCCAAATAGGTCTTAAATGCTCCCAGGCCTCAGGCGTACCCCCTGGCATTAAGCTAGGACCAAAACGCGCACCCTCTTCACCGCCGCTAACACCACTGCCGATAAATCGTAACCCCCTCGCCGTTAGCGCTTGCTCACGGCGAATGGTGTCGGTCCACTTTGCGTTACCGCCATCGATCACTATATCGCCAAGCTCCAATAACTCGGCAACTTCTTCAATCACCGCATCAGTAGCAGCTCCGGCCTTGACCATAATGATGATTTTTCTTGGCGTTGATAACGATTCAACAAACGCCCCTAATGTTGATGTAGCAATCACTCCACCGGGTGTACTGGTATTTTCAGCTGCAAACTCGGTGGTTGTACTCGTAGTACGGTTGTATACCGAGATTTGAAAACCGTGATCGGCAATATTCAATACAAGATTTTGGCCCATTACAGCCAGGCCAATCAGGCCAACATCAGATTTTTTATTAGTCATAGTTACCATTATTTGTCAGTTAAAGCCTTTGCATACACGACGCTACTACATGATTGATAGGTGCTATTTGGAGTTTCGTACTTACGTGTCGGAATAAGTAAGATTTTTATTTTACCACGTACAAAATAATTTAATGAATAACTTAAATGTGACCGGTAAGAGCATGAACTATTACGCATACAATGCCGCACCTTCTATTATAAGCGGTTGCCCGACTCACCACTATAGGTGAATCCCTAGTGATATTTATGCAGAAAAATACCCTAAAAAATACTTATTAGCGCAATATCGATGTCCGTCGATGTCCGCCGATGCACCAATCGACAACCCCTAGACCCTTGCATACGCTTCTTGCAGATCAACAATCGACAACAGAAATCTAGCGCTGCCAAACAACGCTAGTGGTTTCATCCTCAATCGCTTTTTCAATCACAGACAAATAATGCTTCTCAACATCGTCCCGCAGCACTTTAAGTGTATGGGTTAATAATCCGTTCTCAATAGACCAAGCTTGAGCGCAAACGATGACATGGCTCATTTTCTCATGTACTTCTAATTGCACATTAATTTGCATCATATGCTCAGTCATATCTTGCACAAATTTGGCTTTATCTGCAGCTTGCTCCGCTAACACCAGCAACATCACCGTTTGTGGTAAACCAGATCCCACCAAACAGCATTGCGCAACACCGGGAAATAAAGAAAATTCACCTTCGATAGGTGCCGGCGCTACATATTTACCTTTTGCTGTTTTAAAAATATCTTTTAACCGGCCAGTTAAAAATACAAACCCATCTTCATCAATTCGACCTTTATCGCCAGTATGCACCCAGCCATCAATAATTGTTTCTGCTGTTTTTTGCGGATCTTTGTAATATCCAACCATATTACCTGGCGAGCGTAATAACAGCTCACCCTGCGCAGAAATTTTAGCTTCTGCCCGTTCAGAAACAGGCATTCCAATACTGCCTATTTTAAAGTTATCAACCCGATTAAAGGTTGCCGACATGGTTTCTGTCTGACCAAGACCTTCACATAAAGGCATACCGAGGCAGCGCCAAGATATAATATCATCGGCAGGAATCGGTGCACTGCCGGTGAGAGCCATGACCACTTTATCAAGCCCCATCGAAAGTAATACTTTTGTCCCCGTCGCTTTGCCAAACGCAGGGTCAGTCACGCAGCGCGCCCACGCCTCTTCCCCTAATTTTGCAATCACCGATATTTTGAGATTGGCCCAAATACGCGGCACCGAGAAAAAGAATGTCGGTAAAACCGCTAATAAATCCTCGATAAAAGTTTCTTTGCTGCGATTAAAACCAATCATCCCGCCACTGTAAAAACTATGCACCTCAACCAAACTACGCTCGGCAATATGAGCCAACGGTAAATAAGAAAAAAAGCGGGTATCGGAATCACTGTCGGCCAAAATTTTAATATCGTAAACCGACGATGGTAAAGTGCTAAAGCTGTGCATCACGCCTTTCGGCTTACCAGTAGTACCAGAGGTATAGCATATGCTCCAGAGGTCATGCCAATCGCGTAATGGCGAAGCTATTAGTGAGCCGGCTTTAATACAAAGTTGCTGCCAATCATCGTCTTGATAGCCAAGTCCGCGTACCTGAATCGCAGGTTCAAAAGCTTGTTTTACCGCTGCAAGCCCTAGAGCACAGTTATCACCTACCAGTAATAATTTCATATCACTGTGTTCTACCACATAGCGAATTTTATCTTCCGGCATCGAGGTGTATATAGGCACGCTTACTAAACCGGCCATCATAATAGCCAAATCAGCGATCACCCAGCGCGCGCAGTTCTCAGCATAAATCCCCACTTTATCACCGGGTTTTAGTCCACTGGCCTGAAGGCCGGCGGCTAACTGTCTAGCAATTTGACCTGCGGTCGCCCAACTGTAATCTCGCCACCCCTGACCTTCAAACTGTCGCAACCAAGCTCCATCTGGGTTGGTATTTTCCCATTGGTAAAACATTTCAAGAATGGATTTAAAATCGTCGGGTAGACGGCTGATGGCATTCATTATCGGTAGCCTTCAATAACTTATTATTGTGTCAAACAATAAGTATAACGCTATAGTTAATAATGACGTTAGGTACAATGCCGTGACGCGCACTATTTAAACAACCAAAGGGCCCTTTAAGCCCTGCGACATTGGGCAGCATGTTTTCCTCCGGTACAAAAACGTTCTCCATCACTATTTCGCCATTGACAGAGGTTCTTAAGGCAGGTTTACCTTCAATTTCAGGCGCACTTAGTCCAGACATCCCCTTCTCGAGAATAAAGCCTTTAATAAATCCGTCATCATTTTTTGCCCAAACAACAAATACGTCGGCTATCGCCGAGCTGGTGATCCATCATGAAAGGATCTTGCCAATTGAAGCAAGGGATAGGTTTTTGCTTACGTCGAGTACTTGAGCAAGAACCCAGCTTAGCGGGGCTGTCGCTTGAGGCGGGAATTTACTTAACTCCCGGCAGCGCGTAGAAGCGTAAAGACTATTTTTCCGAAGCCAATCGACGTTTTGCTGAGTTCCTATTGAGGAGAAAGGTGTAAGGTGTAAGGTGTAAGGTGTAAGGTGTAAGGTGTAAGGTCAATTGAGTCGTCAGGATTGAAGCGAGGTCAACCCGAGGCATACTTAATGGACTAGATGCTTTGATCCGAGTAAATATGGCGACCTACCGTCGCTGAAAACGCCAATAATAAACCTGTTAAGTGCATGCCTCAGCCCGTATCATCTGCGCTAACATATGGAAGCTTTTGCGGCTAATAAGCTTAACTTGGGGGTGTTTGGCTAACAGAAAAAGGGGAGGTGTTGGTGTGCTATTATAGTTGACATTACTTTTGTCAGTTTAATGGCGTTATTCCCTGCTATTGGGTTAAATTAATGATTCAATACAACCGTGAGGGGTGTTTCAATGGTAGATGAGCACAATTACAATTCCTACAACGTCGATAAAAAACTGATAAAAGAGAAAGTATCGACAGACGAACTCAGCGTAGGAATGTACGTTGTCGAATTAGATCGACCATGGATTGACACACCTTTCCTATTCCAAGGTTTTCTAATCAGTAGTGAGGAGGAAATTGATCAGCTAGTGAACTACTGTGACTTTGTTTTTATTGAAGTAACCAAAACGAAGGTAACTTACAGAGAAAAAAGAAAGAATCGAACAGAAATTCGCAACAGGCGAATTTATAAGGTTCCTGTTGAACAGGAGCTAGGCGCGGCTATATCCCATTACGATCGAGCAAAAAAGTCTGTGGATAATGCGCTAACAGCGCTCCGTTTCTCTCAAGATATCGATGTGCAGGAAATACAAACAGCGGTTAAAAGCTGTGTTCACAGTATTTTGAATAACCCTAATGCCATGTTATGGCTTTCTCAAATAAAAGATAAAGACGACTATACTGCTGAGCACAGCTTACGGGTTTCTATTATGTCCGTTGCTTTAGGTCGTGAGTTAGGGTTATTAGAAAAAGAGCTCGAAGATATTGGCATGGCCGGGATGTTACATGACGTTGGTAAAATTCATATTCCCATAGAGATACTCAACAAGGAGGGAGAACTCAATAAAGACGAATATGAAATCATAAAAACACATACGACCCATGGTCGTAGGCTGTTGATGTCTAAATCTGATGTACCTGCCATCACGGTCGATGTTGCCTACAATCACCACGAACATCTCGATGGCAATGGCTATCCTCGTGGTATTACTGGTGAGAAAATTCCTTTTTTTGCTAAGATAGTCGCAGTGGTCGATGCCTTCGATGCAATAACAAGCGACAGGGTCTACAGTCATGGTCGATCAACATTAGAAGCTATGCGAATTCTATATGATTGCCGTGGACTGCAGTTTGATGAAGAGGTGGTTAGAGCCATGATACGCTTGATTGGAATCTACCCTCCCGGACATATAGCCGAGTTGACGAGCGGCGAGGTGGGAATCATATTGTCTTGTCAGCGCAATAATAAGTTGCGTCCAAAAATTCTAATTGTTCGCGATGTAGATAAACAACAGTGTCGTAAAAGAATTGTAGATCTTAGTAAAGATCTACAAGACGACTTGGGTAAACCTTTACGTGTGAAGAACATTTATGCCAACGGAAAATTTGGAATCAATCTGCAAGATTATAAGGCGAAATGAAGGGGAAGCCCCAATTATCAATGTAATAGTCAAACCTGAGCTAGCGGCAATAGCGAGCCTGCGGCTATACTTACCGTGCTAGTAGATAGATGGTATACGTATCCCACCACACTCACCCCATACGTAACTAGGCCATTAAACAATCATTTTAGAAACGCAGCTCCCTAATATTACTCAAGCCGTCCATTGCTAAGCCCATCAGAAAATGGCAGCCTCATTGCACGCAACATTGGCACAGGGATTGCGTTCCAAAATACATTCAAAACATATGGTAGGTGCAATGAGTAACAGCTGGAAGTCCTATTCAACAAGCCATTTCTTTGATGAGCTGATGACCCCGGCAGCCAAACCACGGGCGGCCGCAAGGCAATTAGTGAATATGCTTCAGAGTTTATCACCCGAAGAGATGCATACTCGGCGAGCCGCCGCGGAACTGGCCATCAAAGAGATGGGGGTTTCTTTTACCATCTATAGCGAAGGGCGCAACATCGACCGGGCTTGGCCCTTTGACATTATTCCTCGCATCATTACCGCCAAAAATTGGAACAAAGTACAGCGCGGCTTAATACAGCGCAGCCGCGCCCTTAATCGGTTCATTGATGACATTTACAATGATCAGAAAATTCTTGCTGATGGCATTATACCCGCTGAAATCGTACTCGATTCCGGTAATTACAAACCACAATGCGCTGGCGTTTCGCCCGCTTTTGGTGCGTGGGCTCATATCTGCGGCTCCGATTTAGTGCGCGACAAAGACGGTAAGTTTTATGTGTTAGAAGATAATTTGCGCGTTCCCTCTGGCGTCTCTTATATGCTGGAAAATCGAGAAATAACTAAACGAGTACTGCCCGAGCTGTTTGAAAACCACAGTATTTTACCGGTCGATGATTACCCTTCACGATTACACAGCACTCTCGCTTCATTGTCACCAAGGCAGCAAAAACGCCCTTGTATCGTGGTGTTGACCCCAGGCATATTTAACTCTGCGTATTTCGAACACGCTTATTTAGCCCAGAGTATGGGTGCAGAGTTAGTAGAAGGTGGCGATTTATTTGTCAGCGATGATGACTGCGTTTACATGCGCACCGTCGACGGACCAATGCGAGTCGATGTGGTCTATCGCCGTATAGATGACGACTTTCTCGACCCTGAAGTATTTAATAAAGAGAGTATCTTGGGCGTTGCAGGACTGATCCGCGCTTGGAAAGCAGGCAATGTCGCTATTGCCAATGCTCCAGGCGCAGGCGTTGCCGACGACAAGGTGATATATGCCTATGTCAACGATATGATCCGCTACTACCTCAATGAAAAACCGCTGCTCGCTAGCGTCAAAACATATCTTTGCATGGATGATAAAGACCGCGAATATGTATTAGCCAATCTTGACAAACTCGTCGTCAAACCGGCTAACGAATCCGGCGGTTATGGTTTAATGGTCGGCCCCCATTCAAGCAAAGAAACACATGCAAAATTTGCCAAGTTGATAGAAGACAACCCACGCAACTATATTGCGCAACCAACCTTGGCGCTGTCCACAGCACCTACCTATATCGGCGATAACGTAGAGCCCAGGCACTTGGACTTACGCCCGTTTATTTTGCAAGGCAAAGAAACCTGGGTCACCCCCGGCGGTTTGACCCGAGTGGCATTGACCAAGGGCTCATTGGTGGTTAACTCCTCACAAGGTGGTGGCAGTAAAGATACCTGGATCGTGGAGACCAACAAATGACGATGCTATCGCGGGTTGCTGAAAGGCTTTTTTGGATGGCGCGTTATCTTGAGCGGGCTGAAGACACTGCGCGCTTAACCCACGCCTACACCCATACGGTGCTTGATATCCCTAAGGGCTCGGAACCTGGCTGGGATACGCTGATCAGGATTCAAGATGCTGAACCTGATTATAACGAGCGCTTTCGTGTTTATAACGAACAAAACGTGTTGAAGTTTATTATTGCCGACCCAGATAACCCCGGTGGTATTTACCACGCTATACGCGCCACCAGAGAAAATGTCCGCACCACTCGCGATGTATTACCGGCAGAGGCATGGGAGTACGTTAATGAACTGTATCTCTATGCGCAGGAACACGCCGAAAAATCCGTTGGTCGACGTAATCGTTATCAATTTTTAGAAACTGTTATTACTCGCTGCCAAGCCATCAATGGCATGATGATGTCGACCCTGCCACGTAACCACGCCTACCGTTTTATCAAAATGGGGCAGTTAATAGAACGCGCCGATATGACCACCCGTATTATCAATGTTGGTGCGGCCGCTTTATTGGGTGAAGACCGTCACCACAGCACGGTAGACCCGTTAATCTGGGCTAGCTTGTTAAAATCATTATCGGCAATGGGTGCTTATCGCCGCGAATTTGGCCCCCAGGTTGAAGCCAACTCGATGGTAGATTTTGTCTTTCGGAATGCCGACCTACCGCGCTCAGTAAAGTATTGCCTAGACGGAATGCGAGAAGAATTACTGCCTTTGAACAACAACAAAAGCATACTTAAACGGTTGGATAGTTCTCGTCGCAAGCTGTCGCGCTTTGATCCCCACACAAGCTCGCGAGAGCAATTGCATCTCTTCATCGATCAATTTCAGGCGGGGTTGATCGAACTCAGTGCCGAAATTGGCAGCACTTGGTTTTTAAAGGAACCCGAATGAGCTTAATCTGTAAATCTAGCGCTATGGCCGCTATGGCGGATAAGTCTGTCACCCACACTACTCTGGTCAAAGGCGGTAAGCACGGATGACAATACGTGTTGCAATAAATCATCGCACATCGTATAAATTTGATCGCCCGGTCAGTTTATCACCGCACACGGTTCGCTTGCGGCCGGCGCCACATTCGCGCACACCTATCCACAGCTACAGTTTGAAAATAAAACCGCAGCAGCATTTTATCAATTGGCAACAAGATGCCTTTGGTAACTATTTAGCGCGGTTGGTATTTCCTGAAAAATGCACCGAGTTTGAAGTAGACGTAGAAGTAATCGCAGATATGACGACGATTAATCCCTTCGATTTTTTTGTCGAGGAATATGCCGAAACCTTTCCTTTTAAATATACCACGCAATTAAAAGCTGAACTGCGTCCCTACTTAGAAAAACTCAAAGGCGGGCCAGATTTCAAAAAGTTTGTAGGGGCGGTGAAAGCTAAAAAAAGCACCATCAATGATTTTCTGGTAGAGATGAACCAGTATGTAGAGCAACAGATCGAATACTTAGTGCGACTAGAGCCAGGCATACAAACTCCCGAGCAAACCTTACAAAAAGGAAAAGGATCCTGCCGCGATTCTGCATGGCTGCTAGTACAACTGATGCGCCATCTTGGGCTCGCCGCGCGCTTTGCTTCCGGCTATTTAGTGCAGCTGAAACCGGATGAAAAATCATTAGATGGACCGTCCGGTGCAGCCGAAGATTTCACCGACTTACATGCTTGGTGTGAAGTTTTTATCCCCGGTGCGGGCTGGGTTGGGCTAGACCCCACCTCCGGTTTGTTTGCCAGCGAAGGCCATATTCCCTTGGCGTGTACCCCAAGCCCGGTATCGGCAGCACCCATCGTCGGTGCCACCGATGAATGTGAAGTCGAGTTTGATTTCAGTAATACCGTAACGCGAGTACTCGAAGACCCTCGCGTCACCAAACCCTATAGCGAAGAACAGTGGCAACATATATTAGCACTGGGTAAATTGGTCGACAGTGAGTTTGAACAAAACGATGTGCGCTTAACCATGGGCGGCGAGCCGACATTTGTCTCCATTGACGATATGGAATCGGATCAATGGAATACCGGTGCGCTGGGTGACGACAAGCTCAGTTTGGCAAAAACTTTATTGCTGCGGCTACGCGATCGCTACGCGCCCAAAGGCTTGCTGCACTATGGGCAAGGCAAATGGTACCCCGGTGAAGAAGTACCGCGCTGGGCGTTGGGTGTATTCTGGCGTAAAGACGGCGAGCCGCTGTGGGAAAACCATGATTTACTGGCCAGAATTGATAAAGATTATAAATATACAATACAAGACGCAACTAGCTTTGGACGCCACCTATGCGACCTGTTAGCAGTGCCTAGACAATGTTGCCAGCCCGCCTATGAAGACGGTATTTACTATTTAATGCAGGAGCAAAACCTGCCGAAGAATATCGATATTCTGGCACATAAACTCGATAGCTCATTGGATAGACGCCGCCTTGCACGCTTAATTGAGCGCGGTTTTGATGTGCCTTCAGGTCTGGTTATTCCGCTCAGTCGAAGCACCGGCTGGCCACTAGAAGAGGCCGCAAAAAGCTGGCATAGCAGCGTCTGGCCGATGAGGCGGGAGCGTATTACCCTCACGCCCGGCGACTCGCCAATGGGCCTGCGCCTGCCCTTGAACCACTTGCCCGAAATGGCCAATAAGTCGGATAAAGTAAAACCCCAGCGCGACCCTTTTGAGCCCCGTGACGAGCTATTAAAGCGCTCGGAAATAGATTTTTCCGAAACCAAAGAAACGCCCGCTGGACCCAGTAACGATGAAATAGATGATTTTGAATTCGTGGTGCGCGAAGCCATGTGTATCGAGGCCCGAGAAGGCCGCCTGCATGTATTCATGCCGCCACTTGATTACCTCGAAGACTATGTTGAATTGATCGTTGCGGTAGAAAAAACAGCCAGCGACTTAAAACTCGCAGTAATCGTGGAAGGCTATGAGCCACCACGCGATCCGCGCATGCAAAAATTATTAGTTACTCCCGATCCCGGTGTAATCGAAGTAAATGTGCATCCGTCCAACAACTGGGAAGAATTAGTCGCTAATACCACATCATTGTATGAAGAGGCACGTTTATCTCGACTCTCCACCGAGAAGTTTATGCTCGACGGCCGCCATACTGGTACCGGTGGTGGCAATCATATTACCTTAGGTGGCGCCACGCCCGCCGACAGCCCGATCTTGCGGCGGCCAGATTTATTGCGTAGCTTAATCACCTTTTGGCAGCATCACCCCAGCCTTTCTTACCTGTTCTCCGGTATGTTTATTGGTCCAACCAGCCAAGCACCGCGGGTTGATGAAGGCCGCGATGAAATGCTCTATGAACTGGAGGTCGCGTTCTCGCAAATGACCGATGGTGAAGTACCGCAACCTTGGCTGGTTGATCGTTTGCTGCGTAATCTGTTGATCGATATTACCGGCAACACCCACCGCGCCGAATTTTGTATCGACAAATTATATTCACCTAACAGTACCACTGGTCGCCTGGGAATTTTAGAGTTTCGTGGTTTTGAAATGCCGCCTCACAGCCGTATGGCGCTGGTACAAGCCTTATTAATTCGCTGCTTGATAGCGCGCTTCTGGAATGAGCCCTATCAAAAACCATTGATACGCTGGGGCACTGAGTTGCATGACCGCTTTATGCTGCCCCATTATCTCTGGCAGGATATGAAGTTTGTGGTGGAGGACTTACAAGCCCATGGCTACAACTTCCAACTCGAGTGGCTAGCCCCTTTTGAAGAATTTCGTTTCCCTCACTACGGCAGAGTCCAGTTTGAAGATATCGAACTCGAACTGCGCTGGGCAGTCGAACCCTGGCATGTACTCGGTGAAGAGAGCAGCAGCTTTGGTACCTCGCGCTATGTCGACTCCTCGGTTGAGCGCTTACAAATTAGAGCCACTGGCTTAACAGAAGGCCGCTATGTGCTGGCCTGTAATGGACGCCGCGTACCGCTGCGCAATACTGGCCGCCACGACGAATTTGTCGGCGGCGTGCGTTATCGGGCCTGGAACCCGCCCTCGGCGCTTCACCCAATGATTGGTGTGCATGTGCCATTGCATTTTGATTTGATTGATACTTGGAACGGCCGCTCTATTGGTGGCTGTACTTATCATGTCACGCACCCCGGCGGGCGGAGTTATGACGCATTCCCGGTTAACTCCTATGAAGCAGAATCACGCCGCATTAATCGCTTTGAAACCTTAAGCCATACTCAAGGGCCGTTTATGCCACCCCCAGAAATAGATGCGATACGTGAGTTCTATCCCGATAAGCAAGTACCAAGACCCATGGAGCCGCCGCCAGAAGAGCCCGCCGGCGAGTACCCTTATATCCTCGATATGCGTAGCCCTCGAGTAAAATAAAATGCTCAGTCTTAGCGACGCTGCACTTAGTCATGCAGCCGCAAATGCGGTTATAATGCCGCCGATAATTACACCCCTCGCTAACAGGTAACGTTGTGTCCAGCTCAAAAACACCATCGCCTTTGGGTCAGCTCCAGAGTCAAAGCCAGTCCCAGTCGTCGCCGGCACCCGAGCTTGAATACAGCAGTTTGGCCGGCTCCTTAGACGAGGTCACCAATAACGATGGCTTGGTAAAACCACAATGGCAATATCTGCTGAGCAGCTTGCGCAACCTTGGCCCCAAGGTATTAGCTGAGCGCGAACAAAAAGCCCGCCGCATTCTGCGTGATGATGGTGCTATCTATAATATCCACGGCAAGGACGGCAACGCTAGCAGCAGCTGGGAGCTTGACCCAGTACCGCATATCATTGGTAGTGAAGACTGGGGCCAGATCGAAGCCGGCTTATTAGAGCGCTCTGAGTTATTCAACTTAATACTGCGCGACCTTTATGGTGAGCGTGCCTTGCTGCGCCACGGGGCATTGCCACCAGAAGCCTTATTCAGTCATGGTGGTTTTGTACGCGCCTGCCACAATGTCCAGATACCAGGCGAACATGAGCTGATTATGTATGGCGTTGATATGGTACGGATGCGCGATGGCAAAATGTGCGTGCTATCTGATCGCAGCCAGGCACCGTCTGGCGCAGGCTATGCATTAGAAAACCGCACTGTCATGTCACGTGTTTTCCCCAGCCTTTATCGCGATAGCCATGTCCACAGACTGGCAAATTTTTATCAACGGCTACGGCTAAAACTTATCTCGCTATCACCCAACAGCGAAGAAGCACCACTGATTGCCTTGTTGACACCAGGCAGTCGCAATGAAACCTATTTCGAACATGCCTATCTTGCTAATTACTTAGGCTTCCCCTTAGTCCAAAGCGGCGACCTTGTGGTGCGCAATGGTTTTTTGTGGATGAAGTCGTTAGATGGACTGAAACGGGTCGATGTTATTCTGCGCTATGTAGACGATGCTTTTTGTGATCCTGTTGAATTACGCAGCAATTCACAACTGGGTGTGCCCGGCTTACTTGAAGTAGTGCGCAGTGGCCGTTTGATCGTGGCGAACCCTCTCGGTTCCGGCGTACTAGAAAATCCAATACTGTTGAAGTATCTGCCGCAAATCAGCAAGCATCTGCTCGGCCGCGAACCGCGCTTGGCATCGGTGAAAACTTACTGGTGTGGTGATGATCAGGATTTGGCATTTATAACGGCCAATATTCGCCAATTGATTATCAAACCGGCCTACCGTGGCTCTGGCGTCAAAAGTGTCTGGGGTGGCGACTTAAACGAGCAACAACTTAACCAGCTGCTAGCCACCATCAACAAAAACCGCTACCAATATGTAGCACAAGAACAATTAGAAAAGCCCTGTATTCCGGCATTTTCGGCCGGCAAGTTAGAACCACGCACCGCTTTGCTGCGCACGTTTTCAATAGCTACTGAGAACTCTTACACAGTTCTGCCCGGTGGTCTTACGCGCATCGGTAGCAGCGCTCCCGGTTCATTGATCAATATGCAAGCAGGCAGCCCCAGTAAAGATACTTGGGTTACTGCCACCGAGCCAGAACGCACCACCGAACTTGAAGCAGCACCTGAATCAAGCGCTGCCCATATCGAATCAGCGCTGGTCAGCCTCCCCAGCCGAGTAGTTGAAAACCTCTATTGGATGGGACGCTACGCTGAAAGAGCCGAAGTCTCGTTGCGTTATTTACGCACCGTGTTCTTACAGCTTAATGGCGAATACCCAGTCGGCCCAGTGGCGCGACGAATATTATTAGAGACTGCAACTCAAATTACCGCCACCACACCAGGATTTGTGGGTGCGCCAGCATCATTACTTGCCAATCCCGATGATGAGTTACTATTGATCATAAAAGACGGCGGCCGCATCGGCAGCATCAAATCAACACTCAACTCCATGCTTGCCAGCGCCGACGAATCGAAGGCGCTATTGTCCAACGATACCATCCGCGTGATCAATGATTTACGCGATGCCCTTGAGCAAATGGATATCGACCTTGCCGAAGGTTTAACCTCCGCTCCCGACGAAGCACTCGACCCCCTAGTAACAGCGTTAGCTGCATTGTCAGGTTTAATGCAAGAAAGTATGATTCGCAACGTGGGCTGGCGCTTTATGGAGCTGGGCAAGCGTATCGAGCGCGCCTTACAAACCATCAACACCATTCGCTGCTTAATAACACCGGTCACTGTCGGCGCCGACAAGTCAACCTTGTTGACTGCGTTGTTGCGATCGATGGAAGTACTGATTACCTATCGTCAACGAGGCCGCGAGCGCAGAGGCATAGACTTAGGATTGGAACTAGTAATGCTCGATATCGACAACCCGCGCTCACTGATATTCCAGCTAGATCGCTTGCAACAACATCTGTTGCAACTACCGAAATCAGATATGCGGCAAGGCGAACTGCAAGAAGAAGAGCGCGCCCTGCTGGAAGCAATGACCAGCCTTAAATTATCAAGACTGAGCCAACTTCTAGAATCAAAAACCGACAGTCGCGACGAGTTAAATAACCTGCTACAGCAGTTAGAAAAACTGCTGAAAGAATTCAATCGATTAATTAGCGACAAACATTTCGATCACCGCAGCGATACTCCGCAATTAGTCACCAGCTTCTGGGGAGAACAATGATGCGCTTCAAGGTAAAGCACATTACCCATTACCGATACGCACAGCGAGTTACACGTTGTTATAATTTGGCTAATGTTATCCCCCGTAACACTGACCGTCAGCAATGCGTTAACAGCAATGTTTCCTTATCACCGCTGCCGGCGACAAAGCGCAGACGGGTAGATTATTTTGGCAATCAAGCCTTTCATTTTGAGATCCAACGCCCACATACAGAGCTGACTATTACCGCAGAAAGTGACATTGTGATACATGATAATGATCATGAAGGCAGTTTAGACTTGGGAGAGTCTTACGGTGAAGTATTAGAATACCTAAGCACCACACCCAATGAAAATACCATTACGGCGCGTGAGTTTTTACTCAATTCGCCAATGATAAAAGTCGATGACGACCTAGCCTCATATGCGCGTTCCTCCTTTGACCTAAAGCGCTCATTAAAAGCCTGTGTTAGTGAGTTAACCGCCCGCATATTCAATGACTTTTCCTACGATCCTGAGTTCACCACCATCGCCACCCCGCTAGCCGATGTGCTAGAACATAAAAAAGGCGTATGTCAGGATTTTGCACATCTGCAAATTGCCTGTTTGCGAGCGATGGGTATACCCGCCAAGTATGTCTCTGGCTATATTGAAACACTACCTAAGCCCGGTGAGAAAAAGCTGGTCGGCGCCGATGCCACCCATGCGTGGATTGCTTATTTTTCGCCGGGTGAGGGTTGGGTGGAGTTTGACCCCACCAATAACACGGCGGCTAATAGTCAGCATATTGTGACGGCATTTGGGCGTGACTTTTTTGATGTTACGCCGGTGAAAGGGGTTATTTTTGGTGGCGGGAAAAGTCCGGTTTTGAGCGTGTCGGTGGATGTTAGTCGGGTGATTGAGGAGTAGTTTTAGGTTCAAGGTCGTCGGGGTCGGGTGGCGACCTTACAAATCGTCCATAAAAAAAGGGGCAACACAAAGTTCACCCCTCAATCACATCACAAAAAATTACTTAATAAACAACATCTCATGATACTTAGGCAAAGGCCATAGATCATCCGCTACCATCCCTTCAAGCGCATCCGCCGCCGTACGAACGTCCAACATCAACGGGCAAATAGTTTCGGCACAATGCGTCATATGCTTTTCATCTGTATCAAAGTCATGCTCGGCAATTGCCGCACTGAGCGCAGCAACCGCCGTCATCATTGCATTGGTGCTCGTCACGACACTTTCTAAAGTACCCGTCTCGAAGCTGATACCCATTTCAGCCAAACCAGCGCTGGTGTTTGTCAGTGATGATATATAACTGGTAGCTGCTGGGTATATTTGAATTGTTGCCATATCGACGACCAGCTTAGCTTCAACATCAATGGCCAAAATGTATTGCTCGGCATAGACATTAAAACGACTCAATAATTCTTCGGGCGTTAATACACCGGTACTCTCAAATAAGTCGATAACTGCCTTGTCTTTAAATACAGGTAGTGCATCGGCTGCAGTGGGTATATTTTTCAAACCGCGATTTTCAACAGCTTCTTTGTGCCACTCTGATGAATAACCGTCACCACCGAAAACAACACTGCCATGCAATTCCATCAACTCTTTTAATACGATAATAACAGCTTCGGTTTTATCGTGACCGCCCGCAAGCTCGGTTTCTAACTTCCCAGAAATCCATGTGAGTGAATCAGCCAGCATAGTGTTCATCGCTACCAATGGTCCTGACACAGACTGCGAAGAGCCTACTGCGCGAAACTCAAAACGGTTACCGGTAAAGGCAAAAGGAGACGTTCGATTACGGTCACCGGGGTCGCGCTCAAATTGTAAAATTTGTGACAGCCCCAGATCCATTAATCCGCCTTGTGCTTTTTCAAGTAGCTTACCGGCTTTAATGTCTTCAAACAGGCTTTCTAACTGCGCACCTAAATAAACTGACAAAATAGCCGGTGGTGCTTCATTAGCACCAAGGCGATGATCGTTGGCAGCCGATGCTATGACGGCTCTGAGTAATGGGCCATACATATGTACACCACGAATCACAGCGCCACAGAACAGCAAAAAGTTAAGATTAGAATGTGGAGTGGTACCTGGATCGAGTAAATTACCTTGGGTTGAATTGCCTACCGACCAGTTAACATGCTTACCTGAACCATTGACACCCGCAAAAGGTTTTTCGTGTAACAAACATAAAAAGCCATGCTCTTTAGCGGTACTTTGCATCAGAGTCATCAATAATTGTTGGTGGTCAGCAGCTACGTTAGCGGCTTCATAATAAGGGGCGATTTCAAATTGCCCCGGTGCTACTTCATTGTGATGGGTTTTAGCAGGGATACCTAAGCGATAGAGTTTATCTTCAAAGTCCTGCATAAAGACTTGAACACGAGCGGGGATAGCGCCGAAGTAATGGTCATCAAACTGCTGACCTTTGGCGTGCGCTGCACCAAACAGCGTTCTGCCAGCCAGTAATAAATCAGGTCGACTATTAGCAAAATTTTCATCTACTAAAAAGTATTCTTGCTCTGCACCGCAACTAGAGTTTAGCGGCGCGATATCTTCTTCTCCCATCAGCGAAAGTACAAGGTTAGCGGCCTTATCCATAGCGGCATTAGAACGTAATAGCGGTATCTTTTTGTCCAATGCTTCTCCGGTCCAAGACATGAATACACTCGGGATCATCAATGTTGCGCCATTGGCTGTATGCATCATATAGGCTGGACTAGTTGGGTCCCAGGCCGTATAACCACGCGCTGCATTTGTCATCCGTAGGCTGCCGTTAGGGAAAGAAGAACCATCAGGCTCACCTTTAATCAACAAGCTGCCGGTAAATTCGGTGATCGCGCTACCGTCTGATTTAGGGATAATAAAGCCATCGTGTTTTTCAGCGGTTATATTGGTCATTGGGTAAAAGATATGTGAGAAAAACTTAGCCCCTTTGGCCATAGCCCAATCTTTCATGGCGGCGGCAACTACATCGGCGGTCGAATTATCAAGGGGAGCACCCGTCTGTACGGTATTTTTCATCGCCTTGAAAGCGCTTTTTGACAGAGCCTCTTCCATAGCCGCAAGATTAAAAACATCACAGGCCCAAATTTTACTTAATGGATCAGTGAGGGCGCGCGCAACGGGGGCGGCGTTAGTGATTTGTGCAATGGCTTCTAGTCGTGCTTGGTTTCCACTCATGAGAGTTCCTCAGTCTTAAAATAAGTAAGTTTTCATCAATCAATGTAATTCGTATAACAATTAATGCTGAATTTTGTATACATTGCATTAGCTAAAGCAATATTCAGACCGACTTTCGGTAATTATACAAATGATAGGTTTGTTGAACCAAAGGATTGTTACACCTCAGCAGCTGCATACCAACCCGTAAAATAAATAAACGACACGCCGTATAAGGCAGTAATACAAGCTAATAGTTACTAAAAATACTACCAGCACACGTGCACCAAAATGCGCCAAATTAAACCGCGGCGCTGCGTTATGCACCAATATAAGACGCATGAGCCAGCCTAGACATTACTAACGCCCTATAAATACGCGCAATAAGCACTTTTCAGTAATTGGCATAGAAATTGTAACGTTTAAACCAGAACACAAAACCAACAATCATCATAATCAGCAACCCGGGCAACGAAGCCTACGCACATCTAATATGGATGTGCGTAGGCTTTTTTTTTGCACGTTTACAACTTAGGGAACCTTATGAAAACGACACGAAAATTAAGCGCATTAACATTGGCTATTGCCAGTCTGGGACCTCTTAGCACACTGCATGCTGAACAAGTCGATAGCATTAGCGCCATGCTCAGCAAAGGTGAAACGGATTTATCTTTTCGTTATCGTTATGAATATGTAGATCAAGATGGCATCGATAAAACAGCTGGCGCCTCTACTTTAAAAACCCGACTTAGTTATAAGTCAGCAGCCTATAAAGGCTTTGGGTTTGTTGTTGAAATGGACGATGTCACCGTTGTTGGCAATGAAAACTATCGCACTCCCACTAACGGTAATACCCAATACCCTATCGTCGCTGACCCCTCTGGCACCGACGTTAACCAAGTATTGATAAGCTATACAAATGATCACCTTAGTTCAGCTTTAGGTCGCCAGCGCATTAACCATGCGGGGCAACGGTTTGTCGGCGGTGTTGGCTGGCGGCAGAACGAACAAACTTATGACGCTATTAGCTTTAAGTTACCGAAGGACGCCATGCTTTCGCTAGACTATAGCTATATTACTAAGGTTAATCGTATTTTTGGCCCAGAAAACAGTACCGTGCAAGCAAACAGCTGGGATTCAGATTCACATGCTTTAATTGCAACTGTTAAGCCCGCAGACAACCATAGCATCTCAGCCTTCGCCTATATTTTGGATTTTGAAAATGCTGCGGCCAACTCCTCCAGCACTTACGGGCTTGAATATAAAGGCAAAATCGGCATGCTTTCGTTAGCCGCCAGTTACGCCACACAATCTGACAACGGTGACAACACAAGCTCTTATGCTGCTGATTATATGAGCGCCGCAGTTGGCATAGCACTGGCTCCTATCAATCTGAGTGTCGGCTATGAGTTACTCGGCAGTGATGACGGTGACGCGGCATTTAGAACGCCGCTGGCAACCCTACACAAGTTTAATGGCTGGGCTGATCAGTTTCTGGGTACACCCGCTACGGGCTTAGAAGATATGTATGTCAAAGTTGCTGGCAAACTGGGCAAAACAAAAATGGCCGTTGTCTATCATCAGTTTGATGCCGATGAAGGCAGTATCGACTACGGTTCAGAAATCAACTTTGTTGCCACCTATCCATTCAGTAAAAATATCTCAGCGCAGTTTAAATACGCCGCCTACGATGCCGAAGAATTCAAAAGCGATACCGATAAAGTATGGCTTACCATGAATTTGAAATTTTAAGCGCCATACTTGGCACAGTAATAGCAGTATGAGTGGGGGCTAGTATAATTTAGCCCCCATATTTACTTTCAACACAGTTACCTTTTATGACAATCACGGCAGACAAAAATCGGGTTAGTGTCATGTTGGTAGATGATCTGCCTGAGCGAGCCACCCGGGTTGCGGAAAAATTGCGACTTGAAGGTTTTGATGTTATTTCACAACTGGCATCACCCGCTGGGCTGTTATTTCAAATTGAACAACATCAACCTGACGTCATTCTTATTGATCTACAATCGCCAGGTCGAGATGTGCTCGATAGTCTATCTATAATTAATCAGCATAACCCTGTGCCAGTGGTGATGTACTCGCAAGAAGGCGACGCCAAATATATTGAGCAGGCGGTAGATGCCGGCGTTAGTGCCTATTTAATGGGAGACGTAGAAACTGA
>JBNMPW010000015.1:0-30534 GCA_051277205.1 Oceanicoccus sp.
CCGATACTTTTTTGGCCGTTTTGTTCCAGCGGCGTGCCGGGTAGAAAGTGCATTAAAAAATCCATTTCGCTATAGCGAGCAAAAGGGGTGACAATAAATTGGCCGCCATTATCCAGATTTTTCACTAGCTGACTTTGCAGCCTGTAGGCTTGGCTGTCGCGGAATGCTTCAGGGTTGGGGTTTTGCTGTTTGCGATCGTCTTCTTTGTAGGCATTCTTACCCGCGATATAACCGGCGGTTTCTTGGTTCAGGTTACTGGCGCTGAATAATGTTTGGGCAGACAGCGCTATACCTTGGTAATCATGTCGCAGGGATAGCTTTTGTTGATCGTAACCGCTGTCGTCTTTATAGCCGCCATCGCTGCTCCCATTAATGCTTAGTCGGTAACTGTGTCTACCTTGGCGGTCACTGATACTGTATTTACTGCGGTAATAGTCGTTGGCTCCGGCTTCTAGTGATAGCTGGTTTTCAAGTTGGTTTGAAGGTGCAGCGCTGATCACATTGATGACACCATGCATGGCGTCGGAGCCATGTAATACTGTGCCGGGGCCACGCAGTACTTCAATGCGCCCGGCTTGTTCGCTATTGATATCAAACAATTGATTAACGTTGCAAAAGCCGGTTGGGCGGACTGGTATACCGTCTTCGGAGACACTAAAGGCGCCGCAGCTGCCGGCTCCTGTTAATACGGGTGAGCGAATGGCGGTAAGGTGTTCTTGGCCGTTACCTCGGCTGGCCCAGACGCCGGCAACTCGGGAAAGGCTCTGTTGGATATGGTTGTGCGAGACCTGCGTCAGCGAAAACGGGTCGACTAGCGATAAACTGCTAGCACTATTGGCTATCGGTTGTGGTACTCGGCTAGCGGTAACCGCGACTGTTTCTAAGCTTGCTTCTGTGCTGTCACCGGCATAGAGATTGCTGTTGCTGTTGGCGATTAAGAGGGTGGCTGCGATAGTATTTAATAATCGGGCATTTACATTTACTGCTAGGTGGGTCATCAAGGCGTGATCTTCAGTTGCTTTTAGTAAGGTATGGGGTAAGCGATGGTTAAGTTCGCTTAATCAGAATTATAAACTATATTGTGTCATGTTTTATAGCTACTGGTGTAAATCTCAATTGATCTTAATCTAATGTTATATGATGCTTATAAAGTTAATGGGGATATCGCTAAGCCCCGCCATCAATACCCTAGCAACAAGGAACTGTTATGGAGGCTAAATCCAAAATACTATTGATCGGCGCAGAGGCAACTTTCCAGTCTGATTTTTGCCAGCAGCTAAACAGCCACCACCCAATATTGGTTGCCAATAATGCCGACCAAGTGATTGATATTACCGCTGACGATGAGGCTATTGGAATATTGATGCTGGATGTTGAGGGCTTAGGGCCGCTGGCGCAAGAAACCTGCATGTGGCTAAAGACCGATAACGAAACCCGCGACATGCCATTAATAGCCTTACTCGACAGCGAAGTGGGCAATGATCAATGGCTACAGAGTGGGGTGTTGGATTATGTGTTGCAGTCGACCCCCGTAGCCTTGGCATCTGCACGTGTTAAAAACTTATTGGGCCTAGAATATAAAACCCGTTTGCTCACTGGTATTGTGGCCCTAGATGCCTTAACCGCGTCCGCTAACTCAACGCGTTTTGATGAATATATTGATATTGAGTGGCGCCGTAGCCTTCGTGATTATTACCCTTTGACGTTGATTTGTCTCGATATTGATGGTTTTAGCGCCTATAACGATAGCTATGGTTTGGGTTCTGGAGACGATGCGCTGAAACAAGTTGCCCGCGTTTGTCAGCAGCACTGTAATCGAGCGGCGGATATGGTGTCGCGTTATAGTAATGATGAATTTATAGTTTTGTTACCGGCTAATGAATTAGAGCAAGGCTTGATGTTGGCTGAGCGAATTGTGCATGACGTGGAGGCATTAGCGATTAGTTATAACGAGTCAGAAATTGCTAAAGTACTTACCGTTAGTGCCGGCGTTGCCAGCATCGAGCCTTCCCGTGACCGGCGCTACCAAGATTTACTCGAAGAGGCACAAGAGATGCTATATAGCGCACAACAGGGCGGGGGCAATCAGTCCCAAGGTATTGCGATCTAACATTTATGCCGCCAGATGCACGATCACTTTCCGTTGGCTGCTGTAATGCCGGTGAGTGCGAATACTCATGCGGGTGGTAACTCGCCTTTACGGTCAGCTGCTCTCAGTTCTGTGCCGCAATTTAAGCAGAAATTAGCGCTGCGCTCATGGCCACTTTTTTCGCAGTTGCTGCAGCGGCGAGTGCCTCGGTCCCGTTGAATTTCTTGAATAAGCTCAGCACTGATGATGCCTGTAGGTACTGCTAGAATAGCGTAGCCGGTTAACATCGCCAGCGAGGCTATCGCTTGGCCGCCGATGGTATGCGGCGTGATATCGCCGTAGCCAACAGTAGTGACGGTAACAATCGCCCAGTAGATACTTTTTGGGATGCTGGTAAAGCCATAGGCAGGACCTTCGATGATATACATCAGCGAGCCAAAAATAGTCACAACGATCATCACCGAAAAAACAAATACAAACAGTTTTCGTCGAGCCATAATTAATGAGCGCAACAGTACATTTGCCTCGCCACTGTACTGCATCAGTTTGAGCACGCGGAAGATACGCAATACTCGGATTAGCCTGATGACTAACAACATACTCGCTGCTGGGAAAAACAGTGAGAGATAAGTGGGCAGTATCGCGAATAGATCGACGATGCCATAAAAGCTGGTGATATAGGCTTTTGGATTTGGTGAACAATAAATACGCAAGCCATATTCTAGCGTGAATAACAGGGTTAAACCCCATTCCAACCTATTCAAATAATTAGAATATTCTTGCCGCACCGGGGTGATGGAGTCAAGGGTGACCGCGAAAACGCTTAATAAAATGGCGACAATAAGGAGTAGGTCAAAATTACGACCGGCGGGTGTGTCAGTGCCAAATATAACGCGGTAGATAGTTTTTTGTGTGTCGCTCATAGTCTTTTCTTATACCTGTGGGCGTGGCCTTAGTGTCGACTTCCGGTTTAGCTAAAGGCAATATTATGAAATTAATTGTCTTGGTGAAACTGTATGTCGATCAATGCGCCACCTAGAGCAGAGTCATCAATCTGCAGCTGCCCCTGATAGCTTGCAACGATATCTCTCGCCACATCTAGGCCAATGCCTTGACCAGAGTTGAGGCTGTCAGCTCGTTGCCCCCTTTGGATTAGTTGTTGTCGCTGTTGTGCCGGAATGCCAGCACCGTCATCTTCAATGGTGATTAATAGGCCTAAGTGATTATTTACAGCGCTAATATTGACCTGCTTAAGACACGCTTTGCAGGCATTATCCAATAGGTTTCCTAACACTTCCATCAAGTCCCGTTGATCGCCTTTAAAGTAAGTGCTTGCGTCCAGTTGTTGTTCAAATATGATGGCTTTAGTGGCGTAGACTTTGTTCATCGCATTCACCAACCGCTGGATGCACTGTTGCACGTTGATAGTTTCAACTAAGCGATGCTGGGTTGAGACTACGGCACGTTGCAGCTGATGTTTAATAATTTCATCCATGCGCCGAGTTTGTTCAGCGATCAGTTGCTGCGATGTCTTATCGGCAACTTGTTTGCTTTCGAGTTGGGTTTGGATAACCGCTAGCGGTGTCTTGAGGCTATGCGCGAGGTCGGCGAGGGTGTTGCGATAGCGCTCTCGTTGATTGCGTTCAGCATCAATCAATTCATTGAGGTTATTTGTGACGCCGCGCAGCTCAATTGGAAAATCGCCTTCAATATGGTCTTTAAGACCTTTCTCAATTTGTTTTAGGCTACGAGCTAGTCGTCGCATGGGCAGCGTAGCCAGGCGTAGGATCAACATCAGTATTACTACCAGGGTCGTCGCAATGGCTACTAGCCAACGGCGCAGCTTTTGCTGAAAAGCTTCGATGTCACTAAGAATAGGGCCGCTGTCTTCCAATACGGTGAAAGTATAGAGACCGGGTTTATCGGTTTCGATTTCCCAGCGGACGGTATAGCGATAGGCAAAATAGTTGCTATAAATTTGGTATTCGTAGCTTCCAGGCTCTCGTTTTTTGCTTTCAAAAAGAGTTGGCTCAAAAGTTAAGCTATGGGCTGAATAAGATTTCCATAGGATATTGTTATCTTCGTCCGTGATAAAACCATAGACCCCAGACTCGTAATCATTAAAACGCGGTTCACGCAGTTCGTCTTCGTCGACAATAGGCTGTTTTTCACCAATTTGAGTGGCGGCCAGTAACATATTATTTTGCAGTCGCAATTGTGCTTGGCGAGCTTGATAAACATTGTCGAGCGACAATTGATTAATAATGTAGCCCATAAAACCAAAAAATAGACTTAGCAATAAGGTGCTGGCAATCAATAATCGGCCAAACAGTGTGTTGACCATGATCAGGCTTCCTGGTGGCTGGCGGCCAACACAAACTTATAGCCTTGGCCTCTAATGGTAGCAATCGGTTTTAATTGATTATCAGGGTCTATCTTTTTACGCAGGCGGCCAATAAACACTTCGATGACATTGCTGTCGCGATCAAAATCTTGGCTGTAGAGGTGATCGGTGAGCTCTGTTTTGGAAACAACCTTGCCGGCATTGTGGACGAGGTATTCTAAAGTGTTGTATTCATAACTGGTCAGTGTCAAGGCGCTGCCGTCGACGCTGGCCAATTTGGCCGAGGTATCCAAGCTCAGCGGGCTAAAGTTAATTATGGCGCTTGCCGCTCCGGCACTGCGGCGCAGCAGAGCGTTAATACGGGCATTGATTTCTTCTAGATGAAAAGGCTTTACCACGTAGTCATCGGCACCGGCTTCCAGGCCTTCGACTTTATCTTGCCAATCGCTGCGTGCGGTTAAGATCAGAATCGGCAGGGTTTTGCCTTGTTCTCGCAGTGTTTTGATCAAATCAATGCCGGACAGTTCAGGTAGGCCTAAATCGATAATGGCCAAGTCATAAGGGTATTCGCTGGCCATATACAGGCCTTCGCGGCCGTCGGCGGCGGCATCAGTGGCAAAGTTTTGCTGTTTCATGGCTTCAGTTAACTGTTGCCGTAACTTTTCTTCATCTTCAACAATCAAAATGCGCATAGTGGTTATCTGGCTTAATCATTAGGCTTGTATGCAGTTTAGCAGGCGAGGGAGGGAGAATAAAAAGTGACGCATAAAAAAACGGCAAACAATGATTATTTGCCGTTTTATGCGGTGGTACCGTATTAAGCGAATGGCTTATTTACAGACTTTTTTAGCCGTTTTGATTTGCTTTTTGCTACACTCGTCCTGACCACCTTTACCAACACACCATTTTTTGCGGTTGTCCCAAGCGCTGATGTCAGCGGTTTGACCGTTAGAGCATTTTACTTGGTAATGTGAGTAGATTAAGTCATTTTCAACCACTACATCTTCAATGTATTTGATGCTAGTTGGTTTTGCAGCGAACGCGCTTGCGCTTAAGGTGATAGCTGCTGTAGTGAGAATGACTGTTTTTAAAATGCTCATGGTTTTGCTCCGCTAGGGTCTGGATAATGATGGTTTGTAATTCATATTTCGGTTGAATTTGGAGCTATTATGCGCCTGCGAAACTGAATGGAAGCTGAACCAATTTCTGGGTTTAAGGCTTAATTCACTAATTTTTATAAGATATTTCGCTTGATTGGTTGTTTTTCGAACTATTTCTGGCGGCTTTTAGAAGGCTGTGTTTATTACAATTGTTATTTTCGTTCAGCTTTACTCAACATTTCGATGTGTTGTTGGTCGCCTTCTTACGACAGCCTGCAGTGGCGAGCGCAAAACCCAGACCAATGGGCACCATTATTGATTCCGGAAGTTGTCGGGATAGGATTAGGGCGCTAAAGATAGCAAAGCCTATAGCGGTTAATACCATTAGGTTATATATGACAGCAACCCAATTAATCAAGTCCAGTGATTGCATCCATTTAACGCGATTGTAGGTTTCCAATTGCTGCATGGGTTGGCTAATAATGCGGCGATGAATTTATTTATGTTATATAAAGCAAAGCCTAATTTAGTGAATCTGTCAGGTTAATTGTCAGTGTAGACGGCTGAACTTACAAGCGAGACTACATTTAATTATTTATCAAAATAAAGGTGTTTGAAATCAGCAGTCAGGATATACTCGAACTTGTTTATTCGTGGAGAATGTAAATGCTAATTTTAACCCGTAGAATTGGTGAGAACTTAATTATTGGCGATGATGTTACTGTTTCTGTGTTAGGTGTAAAAGGTAACCAAGTTCGTGTGGGTATCGATGCGCCAAAGCATGTACAGGTTCACAGAGAAGAAATATACAACCGTATCCAGCTTGAAAAAGGTGGTGAAGTTGAAGCTGATGTCGACGAGGCTAACGGCAATGTTGCCGATTAATCTGATTTGTCTTCAGTGTGCAGTGTAGCTTCTCATGCGGCTCACACTTTCCCGCTAAACCACTTTTTGCCTGCATGATTCTTAGCTCATCTGTTAGCAGCCACCACCTCGACCAATGCATGGGTCAATTTTGCTATATCGTCATTACTCATCACATAAGGCGGAATGGTATACACCAATTTACCGAACGGGCGTAGCCATATTCCTCTCTCAACTAATTGTTGCTGGATGCTGGTCATATCTACCGCTTGTTTCAGTTCAACCACTCCAAGACTGCCCAGTGTTCTGACATCGCAAACATTATCTAACTCTATTGCCTCCGCCAGTCCCTTGTTTAGCTGGACCTGCATATTATTGACAGTCGCTTGCCAATCTTGCGATAACAACAAGTCGATACTGGCGCTGGCAATGGCGGTTGCCAGTGGATTGGCCATAAAGGTCGGTCCGTGCATAAACGCTGAGGCTTCACCTTGGCTAATACCTAGCGCTATCTTTTCGTTACACAGTGTTGCTGCCAAGGAGAGGTAGCCGCCAGTGAGGCATTTACCTAGGCACAGGATATCCGGTTCTATCTCCGCATGTTCGCAAGCGAATAATTTACCGGTGCGGCCAAAGCCGGTGGCAATCTCGTCGCAGATCAGTAAGACGTCGTATTGATCGCATAATTGTCGAACTCCAGTTAAATACTCCGCTGCATAAAAGTGCATGCCACCAGCGCCTTGGACAATAGGCTCAAGAATAACGGCGGCTAGCTGCTGGTGATTTTGCGCTAGTAGTTGGCGGATGCTGTCGAGATCGGCGGGGTCGAAAGCTTCGCCAAATTTACTGGCCGGCCGATCGGCAAATAGTTGCTTAGTTAACACCTGATTAAACATATGGTGCATGCCGGTGACAGGGTCACAGACAGACATGGCAGCGAAGGTATCGCCATGATAGCCGCCGCGAATAGTCAGCAGGCGGTGCTTATTATTCTGACCAATAGAATACCAGTATTGAATGGCCATTTTGATGGCAACTTCAACGGCGACAGAACCGGAATCACTGAAGAACACTTTGCTCAGCGAGGCGGGGGTGATATCGACTAGTTGTTTGGCTAATTTCACCGCAGGTGGATGGGTGATGCCGCCAAACATGACATGGGACATGCATGCTAATTGTTCGCTAGCGGCGTTATTCAGTAACGGATGATTATAGCCATGGATTGCCGACCACCAGGATGACATGCCGTCTATAAGCTCGCGACCATCCGCCAGTTTAAGGCGCACGCCGTCTGCTGAGACCACCGGATATACCGGCGGTGCATTAACCATTGAGGCATAGGGATGCCAAATATGCTGCTGGTCCAAATTTAGCAGTTGCTCGGTGCTCATTGACTGGGATGTTGTCATTGCTAACTATCTGTATTAATTAAGTGGTGGCTATTGTAGGCAATGCCGGCGCTTGTTTAAATGCTTGTCTGCAAAAGCGAGTGCTAAATATTCCCGCTAACCCATTAACTGCAGAATTTATCTAACACAGGAAAGGAGTCCGCTATGTGTTCTATGTATAATGCGCCCATGTATTCCAGCGCAACCGACATTCTTCAACAAGTTTATGGCTATGACCAGTTCCGTGGTCAACAAGCTGAAATTATTGATCAGCTAAGCAGCGGCCAAGATGTGCTGGTGTTAATGCCTACTGGCGGCGGCAAGTCGTTGTGCTATCAAATTCCGTCTTTACTGCGACCGGGCGTTGGTATCATTATTTCGCCATTGATCGCGTTGATGCAAGATCAGGTCGATGCCATGCAGCAGTTGGGTGTGCATGCCGCTTTTCTAAATTCTACCTTATCGATGCAAGAGCAAAACCTGATCGAGCAGCAGTTGCGCGATGATCAGTTAGACCTTTTGTATATTGCCCCTGAGCGCTTGGTGCAAGAGCGTTGCTTGAGCTTATTAGCGCAGTGCAATATCGCCTTGTTTGCTATTGATGAGGCTCATTGTGTTGCCCAATGGGGGCATGATTTCCGTGCTGATTACTTATCTCTCGGCCTACTGCAGCAGCGGTTCCCCAAGGTGCCGCGCATTGCTCTGACTGCCACCGCCGATATACGTACTCGCGAAGAAATTATTCAGCGTCTATCGCTGACTAATGCCCAGGCCTTTATTAGCGGCTTTGACCGTCCCAATATTCGTTATGCAATCGCTAATAAAACCAACCCTAAGAAGCAACTACTGGTGTTTTTAAAGAACCGGCGGGAAGAGGCGGGTATTGTTTATTGTTTATCACGAAAAAAAGTAGAGAGCACCGCCGAGTGGCTGTGCGATCAGGGCTATACTGCGCTGCCATATCATGCAGGTTTACCCGCCGATCTTCGCGCCCACCATCAGCGTCGTTTCCTGCGGGAAGAGGGCGTTATTATTGTTGCTACCATTGCTTTTGGTATGGGTATTGATAAACCGGATGTACGTTTTGTGGCGCATTTAGATTTGCCAAAAAGTATCGAAGCCTATTATCAGGAAACCGGTCGTGCCGGTCGAGACGGGCAACCGGCTGAGGCATGGATGGTTTATGGCTTGCAAGATGTAGTGCGGTTGCAGCAAATGCAGGCCGGCAGCGCTGCCAATGAACAGTTTAAGCGTAGCGAACGTAACAAGCTCGATGCGATGTTAGGACTCTGTGAAGTGACCAGCTGTCGTCGCCAGGTATTGTTGAATTATTTTGCTGATGAAGCGCCAGATAATTGCGGTAATTGTGATAATTGCCAGATTCCGCCACAAACGTGGGATGGCTCTCAGGCAGCGCAGAAAGTGTTGTCTTGTATTTACCGCAGTCAACAGCGCTTTGGCGTAGTGCATATTATTGATGTGTTGCTCGGTAAAGAAACTGATAAGGTCTTGCAGCATGGTCATCAACAAATCAGTACGTTTGGCATTGGCAGCAATATTAGCGAAGCGCAATGGCGCTCGGTGATTCGACAGTTGGTGGTGCGCGGCTATATCCGTGTCGATATAGAAGGCTATAACGCACTTCATCTAACCGATAGCTGTCGTCCAATACTGCGCGGCGAGCAAGAACTGCATTTACGCATCGACGAAGTTGCTGCACCCAGCGGGAAGAAATCTGCTAAAAAGAAGACGGTCGTATTACCCGAAGATCAACAGCTTTGGGATGCTCTGCGTGATTGCCGTAAACGCTTAGCGGAAGAGTTTAATGTACCGCCCTATGTCGTGTTTCATGATGCCACCTTAAAAGAGATGTTAGAGCAGCGGCCTATGTCGCGGATCGATTTATTAACCATCACCGGTGTTGGCGAGAGTAAATTGGACCGCTACGGCAATGATTTTATAGATGTTATCTGTAGCCATGCGGAGGCTGCGGCTTCATGAATGAAAGCCTGCCTTTGAGTGAGGTGGCTTATGAAGAGGCCAGTTGCTTTGACTATGTGGTGAAACGCCAGTGTCGTAAAACCATTGCTCTGCATGTATTAGCCGATGGTACGGTGGAAGTACGAGCGCCTAAATGGGTGTCAAAATACGAGTTGGCGGATTTTGTTGAACAGCGCAGTGAATGGGTGATTGAGCAACGACGTGAAGCATTAGCAAAACTCGCTCTGCAGCCGGTATTTACTCACGGTCAATATCATCTTTTTCTGGGTGAGCAGTATCCGTTGAATATTAGCCCAGGTGGTAGGCGACAGGTTAGTTGTGAGCATGGGGTATTAAATGTCACGGTTGCCGACCCTAGCAACAGCAGCCAAATAGAAGCGGTATTAGATAAATGGTATCGGCAGCAAGCGCAGCAATGGTTTGAGCAGCGTTTGTTTGCCTGCTATGAAGCATTCCCAGGTTGGTTTCAGGACAAATATCCGATGCCATCACTGACTGTCCGAAAAATGCGCCGTCGCTGGGGTAGTTGTTCAAGCCAGGCGGAGATTACTCTTAATCTTGCGCTGATAAAAATGCCAGTAGATTGTATTGATTATGTGATGGTTCACGAGCTCTGCCATTTGGAGATTTTTCACCATGGAAAACCGTTCTATCAGTTGTTAGCGCGGGTGATCCCCGATTGGCAGCAGCGCGAAGCGTTGATCGAACATTTAGCTTAATTATCGTTAATCTTGCGGTTACAGAATTTCCTTCAAATACCCCCATACGTTTTGTAAGATCATTGGCTGCGCTTTTGCAGTTGGGTGGATGCCGTCTTTCTGCATTAAGTTCCTTTGGGTTGCAATACCTTCCAATAAGAAGGGCAATAATACGACTCGATATTTTTCTGTCGTGAAAAGTTGAGCTGTTTGAGCGTAACTGGCGTAAAACAATTGTGCATAGCGTTTACCGTAGTTAGGCGGTATTTGAATGCCTGTGATGAGTACCTTGGCGCCAGCTTGCGTCGATAGTGCGACTAACTGTTGCAGGTTTTGCCTTATTTTAATGATCGGATAGCCGCGAAGGCCATCATTACCGCCGATTTCTATAATGACTATACTGGGTTGATGCTCGCTCAATAAGGCTGGTAGTCGAGTTAAGCTACCGCCGCTGGTTTCGCCGCTAATGCTAGCGTTGATGACTCGGTAGTGAGGCTGATCTTTATGTAGTTTATTTTCTAACAGCGTTACCCAGCCACTTTCGCGGGGTATCCCATAAGATGCGCTGAGGCTGTCACCCATAATCAGAAGGGTCGCGGTGTTATTTATCAAGTTGGAAGCTTGTGCAATGACAGGCAACAGTAAACTTAATAGCAGCGCTGCAGCGAAGCTAACTGCGCGGAATGTTTTTGTAGGGCTAGTAAAAATTTCCATAAATCAATTCATAATCAACATAGACAGTAGTGAAACCATAGCATGATTAGTGCCCGTAATATTGAAAAAACCGTCACCACCTCTGAAGGTGAGCTGTGCATATTGAAAGCAATTAATCTAGAGATCAAGTCTGGTGAAACAATAGCGATAGTGGGTTCATCGGGTTCTGGTAAATCAACATTACTGGGTTTGTTGGCCGGTTTAGATGTGCCATCTAAAGGCGCAATTTTATTAAATGACGAAGATATTACCCAATTAACTGAAGATCAGCGGGCAAAAGTACGGGCCGATCATGTCGGTTTTGTGTTTCAGTCTTTTCAGTTACTGCCCAGCCTTACCGCGCTGGAAAATGTGATGTTACCGGCAGAGCTTAACGGTGTTAGCTCGGCTAAGGCGCTAGCGCAAAAATATTTAGAGCGAGTCGGCTTGGTATCGCGAATGCATCATTATCCAAGGCAGCTATCAGGCGGTGAGCAACAGCGGGTGGCGTTAGCACGCGCGTTTGCGTCGCAACCCAAAATATTATTTGCCGATGAGCCTACCGGCAACCTTGACACGACTACCGGCTCGCAAGTGATAGATCTGTTATTTGATCTCAACCGTGAAGAGGGTGCGACTTTGATTTTAGTGACCCATGAAAAGCGCTTGGCCGATCGTTGCCAGCGCAGTGTCCAGCTTGAAGGTGGTCAGATCGTTGCCGATACCCAATCACCGCAAGCTGACGCCGTTAGCGAGATAGGCTGATGTTTGCTCTGCGTTTATTGTGGCGCGACTGGCGCGGCGGGGAGCTGGGTATTTTAGCCTCGGCTTTAGTGCTTGCCGTTGCAATTGTTACCGGTATCTCTTTGTTTGCCGATCGCTTACAGCAGGGTATTACGTCCCAAAGTAGTCAGTTTTTAGCGGCCGATAATGTGTTGCAAAGCCCTCGCCCGATCCCAGCTGAGTGGCTGCAGAAAGCCGAAAGCTTGTCGCTGCGACAAGCGCAGTTATTGGGTTTCGATTCGGTGGTTTACGCCGGCGAAAACATCGATGCACCGATGCAGTTAGCGGCGATTAAAGCAGCCAGTGATACCTACCCTCTATTGGGTCAGTTAGAGATTTCAGAGCAGGCATTTGGTGTTAGCCGTAAAGTCGATAATGGACCACCTGCGGGTGAAGTGTGGTTGGACCCTCGGTTGCTACCATTGATGAACTTGGCTATTGGCGACCGGTTATTTGTTGGTGAGACCCAATTGCTTATCAGTCGGGTGATTGTCAGTGAACCGGATCGAGGTGGTAATGCCTTTGGTTTTGGTCCTCGGGTATTAATGAATATAGCGGATATACCGGCTACGGGTATTATTCAGCCGGCAAGTCGAGTTAATTATCGATACTTATTTGCTGGTGATGCCAAGGCCTTAGAGCAATTTGGTGATTGGTTGCAGCCACAAATGCAACCCTCTCATAAATGGTTGAGTTTGGAAGATAGCCAGCCGCGAATCTCTCAATCGCTGAAACGGGCTGAACAATTTCTATTATTAGCCGGTGCTTTAGGGGTTGCCTTAGCAGGCATTGCGATTGCGTTAGCAGCACGCCGTTATAGCGAAAGACATTATGACTATGTGGCGATGATGAAATCCTTAGGTGCCACGTCCACAAAAATCATGAGCTTGTATGTGGGTAATTTATTATTGCTGGGTGTAATTTCAACACTGATAGGTTGCGCTTTAGGCGGTTTGATACAGCAACTCTTTATGTTGATTTTACAGGACTACTTTTCATTATCCTCGTTACCAGCGTTAAGTTTTCGGCCATTTATGGTCGGTGCTGTTACTGCCTTTGTGTGTCTGTTTGCTTTTGCGATACCGCCCTTGTTGAGTTTGCAATCCGCTTCGCCGCTGCGGGTGTTGCGTCGTGATATTGTGCAAACGGGCCTTAGTAACGCGGTGACCTATGGCGTCGGTATTTCAGGTGTTGCTGTGCTGATGGCTTGGTATAGTCAAAATATTAGTTTAACGCTAGCGGTGTTGGCGGGGGTGATTCTGACATTTTTGATTGTCGGCAGCTTGGCGTGGTTTTTATTGCGCAGTAGCACCAAATTGGGTATGCAAGCTGGTAGTAGTTGGCGTTTAGCGCTAGCGTCTATGCGGCGGCGTGGCATGCAAAATTCGGTACAGGTGGTGATTTTTTCGCTGGCAATTATGTTGTTGTTATTACTAGCATTAATTCGCGGCTCCTTAATTGAAGAGTGGCAGCTGCAATTACCGGAAGGTACACCTAACCACTTCTTAGTCAATGTGGCAGAGAAGGAGGTAGCGGCAGTAGCCGATTTATTAGCGATACAGCAACTACCGGCACAGCCTATATTCCCATTAGTACGCGGTCGCTTAGAATTTATTAACGGTGAAGCAACCGCTGAGCTTATTGCCAGGACTGATCCGAGTTTGGCTAATAATCTTGATCGTGAAATGAACATGACCTGGTCGGATATTCCACCATCAGATAATGTTGTGACTGCTGGCAAGTGGTGGCCGAGTGATAGTGATGAGGCGCTGGTATCTGTCGAGTCACGCTTGGCGCAGCGTTTAGGGCTGAAATTGGGTGATGAGTTGCTGTTTTTAATTGGTAGTCAGCGCTTAAGCGTTAAAGTGAGCAGCATTCGTGAGCTAGATTGGGAGAGCATGAAACCCAACTTTTATATGGTTTTCCCGCAGCTGTTATTAGAACGATATCCCGCAACTTATATGACCAGCTTCTATTTGCCGGCGGATAAAAAGCTGTTTTTAAATCAGTTTTTGCGTAGTTTTCCTACCATCACTGTTATTGAAATGGATGCGGTGATCAAACAAATCCGAACCATTGTTAGTCAAGTAAGCGGCGCCGTTGAGTTGGTATTGGGTTTGATTGTTCTCAGCGGTCTACTGGTATTAATTGCCAGTGTTCAAGCCAGTTTAGATAGCCGCTTTCAAGAGAGTGCGATTCTTCGAACACTAGGTGCTAGGCGACAATTAGTATTGGGGAGTTTGGCTATTGAGTTTTCCTCGCTAGGGTTTTTGGCCGGCATTTTGGCGGCTTTTTCAGCCGAGCTATCGGTGTATGCTCTGCAAACAACGGTTCTGAATATGAATTATGTAATACATCCTTGGGTGTGGGTGGCAGGGCCATTAATCGGTGCACTGTTGATCGGCTCAACGGGGTATATAACTTGCCGTAAAGTAGTGAATACGCCGCCGGTCGAAGTTCTTCGACAGCTTTAAATACTTATACTGAGCGGCTTGAGCCAGCAGAGTAAATTGATTACTATGCGTGGCTACTTGTCGGCCACTAACGCTTGGGAATATACATGTCACGACACAATTCATTCTTTCTAGTTATCGTAGTTATTGCCATTATTTATGGTTTTTATCGTGTCAGTCAGCCCTCTTTGGATGGACCATCGGTTGAGCCGGGCTATGTTTTGATAGGTAATTCATCGCTGCCCGATTTTAATAACTATCAACAAGTGGATGATAAAAAGCAGGCGTTTTTTGATTTTATGCGGTTGTTGATTAATCAAGAAAATACCCGCGTCACCGTCTTGCGGAATCATTTGCAAAAGTTATCAACTGATCCGGATAATCTTTCTGATGCTCAGAAAAACTGGCTGCTTGAACTTGCCGAGTTCTATTGGTCATCGGAGCAATCTATAGACGCAGCTTTCTTCAACAGTTTGTTACAGCGGGTTGATGCAGTGCCAGTATCATTGGTGTTGGCGCAGTCGGCAAACGAGTCCGCCTGGGGTACTTCGCGCTTTGCCACTAAGGGCAATAACTTATTTGGCCAGTGGTGTTTTGAAACCGGCTGCGGCATGGTGCCGGCAGGGCGTGAAGATGGCGATGTTCATGAGGTGGCCAGTTTTAAATCCCCCCTGCAGTCAGTGCAGGCTTATATATACAATCTAAATACCCATGCGGCCTATATTGAGTTGCGCGCGCTCCGCGCTAACCAGCGATTAAAAAAACAAGCGTTGTCCGGAGTGGTTTTAGCTCAAGGGCTATCCAAATATTCCAGTCGAGGTGACGCTTATATTGTCGAGATTCAGAAAATGATCAGTTTTAATAAGTTGTCGCAGTACGACGTTTTATAGTTGCTGACGACGTTGTTAAATCTTCAATCAATAATCCATTGATCATTTTTTTGCAAGCGAATTAGCGGTTGTGACTGCCAATAAAAACGTGGTCCACTAAAGGCGGCGGTGCAATTTACTCGTGATCTACCGAGAGGTATTGGCTTGCCAATGCTGATTTCTAGATCGCTGGAACCGATGTATTCCACCGCAACACGGCCTTGCAAACTGGCAAAACACTGCAGCCCTATTGGTAAGCTGCCGTCCAATGCCTGTAGTCGCAAGCTGGTGGTTGAGTCGTCATACGCGAGTGGTGTTTTTATTGGCAGAAAACGCGCCGCCATTGGCAGCGTTAGTAACTTTTCGGTAAAACTTTGCAAATCACTGTAATTACCAGCAATTGGAAACCTCGGTATCGCCAGTTTATTTGAGTTTTCACCAATCGGTCCCGAGTGTTGACCAAAGCCGGTATAGTCCATCTCAGCAAGCAGTGTCTCAAACGCTTGATTAAATTCGCCATAGGGATAGGCAAATAACTTTTTGCTGTAACCAATTTGTTGCTTGATTCTTTGCTCGGCATGGTTGATATCTGCGCGTACACGTTGCTGCCATTGCTTCTCAGTTTCATTTTCTTCTTTAATTAATAGATGTTTATGGCTACGACTATGATTGGCTATGGTGGCGCCGTTTTTCGCCATTTCGGCTAATTGCGGCCAACTTGTTTGATTGTTGTATTGTTTGTCGATGGCTTCGGTGGTGACAAAAATCGTAAACGGGTATTGCCGTTTTTTCAACATGGGGTAGGCAATGTCATAAACCGATTGATAACTGTCATCAAAGCTAATGGCGACCACTTTGTCGGGGATTGTTTGCTGATTTTTTAAGTGACTAAGAATTTTTTCTAGCGGCCAAACCTGAAAGCCTTGCTCCGCGATATGTTGGAGTTGGTCGGAAAAATCTTGTGGTCGCGTACTGGTTATGGCTGGCGTGTCATCGGCGACATGGTGATATAACAGAATGACGGCATGGTTGGGTATCGCAGGGGTTGATAGTTTTTTTGCCATATTTGCAATGGCATTATGCTGGTAAAGCAAAAGTGTTATGAGCAGTGTTATAAGCCGTGTCATAGGTAATGCCGTTAGTGTTTGCCAGCTATAAAATAAGCCTTTTATCTAGATGGAGCGCATTTCACGTCGCCGTTGTCGACGTTGAGTCGAGGCGAGATATTGCTGCAGTTTAATCCGCTGCTGGGGTTGCTTTACTTCAACTTTGCCGCCAGCCATAAAGTGCGGGACTGGCGCGCGAATACTATAAAGAACACGTAAATCAATTCTACAATCGACATCAAAACCGTCGGGTAATCGAATAATACAGTCTTCTAACGTTTGGAAATTTTCAAGTCGTTGGCCGTCTTGTGCGGAAAAACTGAGTTTTATACCTTCCGCGGATAAATTAATAATATTGACACGATAAAGTGGTTGATCCGCAATAAAGATATCAATAGCCAAGTCTTGCTCTTGTTCTACATATACGCGAAAGGCACTGCGGCTTTGATTGATGCCAATCTCTTCGGGGAGTTCTAGCCGCCATGCGGCTTCCCCTTGTTTGTCTTCGCGGGCTAAAATACGTGTATAAAAGCTGACAGGATTACGTTTTGACTGGCTATGAATTTCGACCATGTCGCCGGAACCCAATTGGTTGATGTCTTGCGGGGGGTACAGTTGATCGATCAATAATTCATTGGCTTCAATATCGATGTTCAAAACCATGCTCTGGTAAGACTGACTGGTTTTATTGACGCGGACATCAATCCATTCATGATTGATGCGCAATTGCTCGAGGCTGGCATAGTGGTCAGTTTCGGTATTGTCGCCTTCTTTATTGGCAGCTAATACTTTACTGATAAGTGATTTTATAAAAGCCATAAACAGTCGTTGGGCTGAAATTAAAAGAATCGCCAAGCGCTAACTACCATACTATTTAATCATCCTAAACGCTGCAATTGTTATTTACCACAGTGCGATGCAGTTAATGATTGTTTTTTGTAAACGTTTTTACGCTATAGCATTCGGCGCTAATGTCTTCGCTCCAATAGTCTCGGTCCCAGCCAGCCTTGATTTTTAGCTCGCTGAGAAACTGGGCAGGCGCTGGCAGTTGCTGCCAGACAGACGGCAGAAAAGTGGCGCTTTGGCTATCGTTGTAAATAACCAAACCATCGATGTCGGGGCGCAGTTGTTCGATCAGTTGCTGCTCGCTATTAAAACTCAAACGTTTGGTGTCGCTGAGTACGGCAATCTCAATATTGATGTTTTCGAGTTCATTGCAGTTAAGAGTGCTAAAACGTGGGTCGTCGAAAGCAGCGCTATAGGCGTTATAAGCGATGTTATTAATTAAGGGTTCGGTGGCTTTGATAGTGCCAATACAGCCGCGCAAGTTGTCATCTTTGCTGAGACTGACAAAGCAGGCGCCTGGCTGCATCAGTTCAGGACTGGTGTTTTTGTTGTCCCGCTCTAGGCGCGAACCGCTGTCCAAGCCATACTGGATTGAACCATAGGCGGCTGAGAACATTTGTTGGCGAAGAATTGCCGAATACATAAAGTTGAACGCTTATCGTAATTATAAGTATTTGCGGTGGCAAATTATGCTAAAAATTTAGTTTACCACGCGTTCTCGATCATCTGAAGTCCCGCTGGAGTTACATAATCCCACAGTATATTGTTGCTCTTGCGTTGTTTGGCGGCCGGCATTGAAGGAGATGACGGGTAGGCGGCATCTGTACGATTGGTCGAAAATTGACCTTATTGGGCCAGTGTTGCAACCGCTATTGAGTAGTTTTTTATCAGAATTTGGATCAGAGTTGATTTAAGAGGCCTAACGCCAAGATACAGCTGGGCTGTAGGCGGCCTCGTAGGCCGGCTACAGTGAGTAAAGCATTGTTACTTGGCTTTTTCGCCGGGATATTTTTTCATCGTGATGAAGGGATGGAAGGCCAGTTCGATACCTTCTTCGATATTGTCTTCACTCTTTAGCATTTTCTTGCGGCGCACAAAGGATGGGTTGGCACGCTTTAGATCGACCGCAAAGAGTGTATCGATACCGCCTCGACTAGTGAAAATACGATTAAGGTCCGTATCGTATACAGTTACCATCAATGAGGCGGCTTTTATGTTTTGCCCCCAGTCAAAGCCCAATGGTACGCCATCGCCAGAACCTTGCAATGCAGGCTTGCGCGTCACGCCATACCAGCGCGCATAGTGTTGCATGCTGTGGCTATGCTGGATTTCATGCTCAAATAAATCGGCGAAAATTATGGCATCGGCTTCTGTTTGTTCGCGTAGGATTTGGCCGGTGGTAATCATGGCGCCGCGCCATGCATTCACATTGATTTTACCCGATGTAGGGTCATAGACGTTGCCATAGGTCCTGCTAGCTTGTTGCCAAGCGTTTTCAAAATGATAGTTGGGCAGTATCTCGTAACCATTGCTGATCAAATAGTCTCTGACCATCGCGCGCACTCTCGGTTGTTTTTTCAGCAAATGAGAGGGTGGTGGGGCACCTAGGCTAACCGGCGCTAAGATGACTTTTTTGATCGGCTTAGCGGCTACCTTATCAGCGGCATAGTTGTATTCAAACACCGTTGGGTTGTAGGAGCTGGTGCTACTACATGAACTGATCAGACTGGTGCTGACAGCAATGATGAGACTCAGGCTAATAAACACTATAATGCGCACTGTTTTTTCCTTTGGCGTTAATTTAGCGGGGATTCTAACAACCGCTGAAGCGGAATAGAAGTCGAAAGCAATTATTAAAAGGAGCTTTAGGTGTTACACAGTTCAGTAAGTGGTGAGGGTCGGTCGGTAATATTGCTGCATGGCGTGTTTGGTATGGGTGATAATTTGTCGCTAGTGGCCAAGGTATTAGCGGAAAATTTTCAAGTATATAAGCTTGATTTGCGTAATCACGGTCGTTCGCCACACCATGATTCGATGAGTTTTACTGAAATGGCCGCTGACGTGCTGTCGTTTATGGATGCCAATGGTATTGAGCTGGCTTGTGTCATGGGCCACTCCTTGGGCGGCAAAGTGGCAATGCAGCTTGCTTTGGATTTTCCCGACAGAATAGAGCGCTTGGTGGTTGCCGATATTGCGCCGGTGGATTATGAGGGCCACCATGATCAGGTTTTTGCTGGTATCGCAGCGGTGGATTTGCCGTCGATTGAATCTCGCCGCCAAACCGATGAGGTTTTAAAGCCCTTTATTCAAGAAGATATGGTCCGGTTGTTTATCCTTAAAAGCTTGTATCGCACTGAGCAAGGATCATTTGCCTGGCGCTTGAATGCCGACGCCTTACAGCGTTGTTATCCACAGTTGTCAGCGGCGAATATATCAAAGGCTGCTTTTAGTGGGCCGACGTTGTTTATTAAGGGAGAGTTGTCCGCTTATATTCAAGAAAAGCATCGCGTCACCATCCAGCGCCTATTCCCCAACGCAGATTTAAAGATTATCCAAGGTGCTGGTCATTACCTGCATGTTGAAAAATCAGTGGTTTTCAATAATCTAGTGAAGCGTTTTTTAATGGCGGCTTAGGAGCCGCTATTAAAAAGGGCTATAAGCTATCACTTATTTACATTAAGCGACTATCGCTTATAGTCACAGGGTGCTGATTTTGCATACAATGAGCGCTAACAAATATAACAACTTCGATAAGTGTATGGCAGATATAAACTTGGCAGACCATTCATTCGTACAGGCGGACATCATCGCTTGTCATGATTGCGATCTGCTGCTAAAAGATCAACAGCTAGAGGCGGAGCGTACTGCCAGCTGCCCACGTTGTGCAGCGGTGTTACATGTCTCGCGACGCAATACGTTACAGCGTACTTTGGCACTCAGTATTGCTGGACTGATCTTATTTATCCCGGCTAACATCTTACCTATTCTAACTTTCGAAGCGCTGGGGAAAAGTAATACAAGTACCATGATTAACGGCATCGTAACGATTGCTTCTGAAGGTTATTGGTGGATGGGTGTTTTGGTGTTTTTTTGCAGCATCTTCGCGCCGTTTATTAAATTATTGTTACTAACAATTACTTCAGCCGGTTGCTTGTTGCAGTGGCCACTTCGTTTGCTCGTTAGGTGCCAGAAGCTGTATCAGCATTTAGATGAATGGGGGATGTTCGATGTCTATCTGTTGGGTATCTTAGTGTCGTTTATAAAAATGAAAGACTATGGTGTACTGGTTCCAGGTGTCGGTATGTGGTGTTTTGTTGGTTTGTTATTGATTGCGGCCTGTTGTAGCTCGGTCTATGACAGTCAGTATGTGTGGCGTCAGATAGACGCGCGGCGGAGGCGAATTAATGCAGCATAAGAACGCCGTTATTACTGCCATGCAGGCTGGCGTAAAGCAATGCCATAGTTGCCGAAAATTACAGGCCGATAATGGTGACGATCATCAGCACTGCCAGTGCTGTGGGGATGAGTTGCATTACCGCGGCCATAATAGTCTGTCCCGTACTTGGGCGCTGTGCGTTACTTCCACGCTGTTTCTATTCTTGGCCAATATTTACCCTATTATGACAGTGATGTTTTTAGGTGAAGGTAGCCCCGATACCATTATATCGGGTGTTATCACCTTGGTAGGAGCGGGTATGTATCCGGTGGCGGCGATTGTTTTTATTGCCAGTGTGGCGGTGCCGCTGCTGAAATTAATTGGCATGTTTTGGCTGCTGTTGTTAGTCCAATTTGATTTGAAAATAGACAAGAAAAAATGTGCCATTATGTTTCGTATGGTGCAATTTATTGGCCGCTGGTCGATGCTCGATTTATTCGTGATTGCCATTTTAGTGACCCTGGTCAACTTAGAGGGTCTGATGACGATTAGCGGTGGAGCGGGTGCTACTTATTTTTCGACGGTTGTGGTGTTAACCATGCTCGCCGCTCATACTTTTGATCCGCGACTTATTTGGGATCTTGAAAACAACAGTGCTAATAGTTCTGGTAGTGCAGTGAAGGGTGCAGATAATGAATAATAATAATTTAGCCGCTGTTGAAGAAAGGCCTAACTCTAGTTTCTCGGCCATTTGGATACTGCCTGTAATCGCTGCAATGTTTGCAGGCTGGTTGATTTATAAGTCCTTCATGGAGGCGCCAATTGAGATTACAGTGTCCTTTGATTCAGGTGATGGCATTGTCGCGGGTAAGACCGAGGTGATTTATGAAGGTGTTGTTTTAGGTAAAGTTCAGACGGTAAAAATCAAGCCAGAACTAATTGGTATTTTTGCAATATTGGAAATGGACCGCCGTACTGAATCAGTGTTGCGCACCAATACCGAATTTTGGTTAGTAAAACCAGAAATTTCTTTGTCGGGAATTCGTGGTCTTAGTACAGTGCTATCAGGTAATTATATTACCTTAAGGCCAGGAGACGGTAAGCCAACCAGTATGTTCCAATCATTACCGGAACCGCCACCAAAGTCGCTCACTGATCCGGGCTTACATTTAAGTTTACAATCAACAGATTTAGGTTCTATTTCTGTTGGATCGCCGATTAGATATAAAAAATTTGATATTGGTGATGTGCAATCTTTCGAACTCAATAAAGATGGTACAGGTGTCAATATCGATATATTTATCAAACCAGAATTTATTCATTTAGTACATAAAAAGAGTCGTTTTTGGAATGCCTCCGGTGTGACTATTCGCGGTGATTTAACCGGCTTTGATATCAGTACCGATTCATTAACTACGATTTTTAAAGGTGGTATCGGCTTAACAGAAGTTGACCTAGGGAAAGAGAAGATAGCGCTGGCAGCAGAAAACGGTGACAGATTTTCGCTACACCAAGATTTTGTCTCCGCGCAAGCGGGTATTTTTATAGCAGTAAAATTTCCATTATCTCAAGGTATTGTTGAAGATGTGACGCCGGTAATGTACCGCGGTATCAAGGTTGGTCAGATTGGTAATGTGATTATTTCAGAAGACCTATTAACGATGGAGACCGAGATGTTTATCGACCCGCGTTATGATGATTATCTCAATAGTAAAACACGCATATGGGAAGGGAGTCGGAGTTTTTCACTGCAGGATATCAGTGGTTTTAATAAATTGTTAACGGGCTCTTACGTAGAGATAGATTTTGACGGTGGTCCTCCGGAGCAAGTACTTGCTCTTACCGCGTTGGCATATCCGCCAATTTTGAAAAAAGATGCTGAAGGTTTACATATAAAGCTAAAACTAGACTCGCTGAAGTCGATTACCCGCGGTACCAAAATCAGTTATCGCAATGTGCCGGTGGGCTCGGTTTTAGATTATCAGTTTAATGAAAAATCTGATGGAATTTTAGTTAGCGTTCACATTGAATCTAATTATGCTCATTTGGTGAACGCCAGTAGCCGCTTTTGGAATTCCAGTGGTATAGAAATTGAAGGAGGTATAAACGGTCTAAAAGTACGTACTGCTTCGCTCAATAGTATTTTATTAGGTGGTATTGGGTTTTATACGCCTAATAGTAAAGCAGTGAAGGCTAGCAATGGGCAGAGCTTTAGGTTGTACAAAGACTATGAGAACGCCCATCTAAATGGTACGCCGATAACTTTATATTTTGATGATGGCGATGGTTTAAAAGTGGGCACTATTATTAAATATGAAGGTATCGATGTGGGTGAGGTTAGGTCAGTGCGACTTAATGAAGCCTTAGATGGTGTTATCGTAAAAGCATTATTACGTGAAGGCGCTGCCGATGTAGCAAGAGTTGGTACTCAATTTTGGATGGTTAAACCGCAAATTGGTTTAGCGAAGGTTTCTAATATCGGTACATTATTAACGGGCCAATATATTACCTTCCGCCTCGGCGAAGGTGAACCGAGCTATAATTTTGAAGGCCTGATAGAAGAACCGCTTTCTAAAAAGGATAGGGAGGGTCTCAATATTATCGTAACGGCACCTCGACTGGGTTCGGTAAAAGAAGATGCGCCGATATTTTTTCGGCAAATACAGGTGGGACGGGTGACGGGTTATCGCTTGGCCGATAGTGCCGACCATGTACGTATGTATCTTAATGTAGAAAAAAAATATGCATCATTAGTGCGTAAAAATACTAAGTTTTGGAATGCCAGTGGTGTTGATATTGGCTTTAAGTTATTTGGTGGCGCGACTATTAAAACTGAATCGCTGGAATCGATATTGGCGGGCGGTATTGCTTTTGCCACACCGGATTCGGAATTACCACAAGAGCCGGGGAAATTGGCATCGGAGGCGGTTGAGAATGATGAGTTTGTACTGCATGCCAGTCGTGAAGAATATTGGTTGCTTTGGCAGCCGATCATAGAGTTAGCGGAGTAAGTAGTCGTTAAGTACAGGAATTTCTAATATATTTTTAGTATGAAGGTGACCAATATGGGTAGTGGACTAAAACGATTGGCTTTGTTGATAACGTTTATTTTATTAAACGCATGTATTGAGACCAAGGTGTTACCGGTGGTTGATCCGCTGAACCGATTGTCGGCTGTTGCTGTTGGTAGCCCTAATTTCAGTTTGCCGATTGGCGCTACCTTGGCTTGGCGCAATGACGTCATCTGGTTGCGTGGCAAAAATCTGCCAGAAGAATATGGTAAAACTAATGGCGATATTTATAGTTCTGTTATCGAGCAGCAATTGATGGCGCAGGGTTATCGTTTTACTCTAAACGTCCAGCAGGCAGATTATGTGTTGATTGCGGCGGCGGTGATGGGTGAAAGTGAGAAGGGCGATGCTTTTCAAGATTTAGCAAAACTGCATCCATCGTTGGAGGAGTTTTCTGAAGGCTTGGAAAAAGGTACTTTAATGTTGGCGGTCAGCCGCCCTGGCAGTCCGTTGATATTATGGCGGGCGGCAATTCAAGCCTATATAGCAGAAGGTTTAGAAATGTCTGAGCGCATGGCGCGACTGAACGCGGTGGTGCGAAGTTTGCTAGACACTTTACCAATGGGCTCGGCTAGCTAGTCAATATTTACAATGCTTTAAACAGCTTGCCGCGGACAGATTTGCGGTAAGCTAGTGGCGTTTGCCCCATCATTTTTTTAAAGCGGTCACAAAAATAACTGCTGTCTTGATAGCCTGATTGCGCCGCCACTTCTTGGATAGATAAATTACTGATACGCAATAATTCTCTGGCATTGCTCAGACGTTGCTGTTGTAAGTACTGGTTAGCAGTGGTTCCAGTAGCTTGTTTGAAACGGCGATTAAAACTGCGCTGACTTAAGTCCAATTGCATAGCCAGTTGCGCTACATTAATGCTTTCATTGAGATGCTGTCGCAGCCAGTCTTGTGCTTCAACAATAATCTCATCTTGATGTGGGTTACTGCTAGACTCTGCATAGGCGTGTTCTTCGAATGGCCGTCTAATCTCAGGCGAAAACTGTGCTTCTACCTGCCGGCTAATTTTTTGGCCATAATTTTGTCGAATCAAATGCACCATTAAGTCCGCAATGGAATTAACACTACCCGCACAATAGATATTGTCAGCTTGGGTAATCAAATGTTGTCGCTTTAATGCCACCCTGGGGTAGCGCTGAGCAAAATCATCACAATAATACCAATGGGTGGTGGCAGCTCTGTCGTCTAGTAGTCCGGCCTCAGCTAATAAATAACTGCTGGTGCCCACCGCACAGATTCGGCAATCCTGACGGGCAATGTGTTGCAGCCATGGCAGTAATGTATGCTGCTGGTTTATAACGGCCTGTGGATTGCGCCACAGGGAAGGCATGATAAGTAGATCAGTATGGGCTATGTCTTCGATACGGCCATCAGCAACAATTGTTAAACCGCCAGAGCTGCGAATGTTCCCGGGCTCGGTACTGACAACATGAACTTCAAGCGGCGCTTGTCGTCGATTAGTGAGCCTTGCGAGTTCATGGGCGGCGTTCAAAATTTCCAGCGGCAGGCTTAGACTAGAAAGCAGTGAGGAGGGTAGTGCCAGTAAGGTGATATGTCGCATGTCGTTATAAAATGTCATGTTGGCTTAATATTGATATTATATGGCCATAAAGTTTTATTTTTGTAAAGGGTTTCGGCGTACAATGAACCACTTATCGCCATATTGTGATGCCCTCTATGAAACGAATCCCCGTAATTACCGCCTTTGGTGGCTTCAGTGCCGCCGGCAGAAGTTCTTTTCACCATGGTTATCGCCGGTTAGTACTCGATGCTCTGGATGATAGCAAAGCAGAGCTGACTTACCGAAGTTTGGCGTCGATGATGAAACTTGAGACTAAGGGTGGCTTATCTGCTGATCAGAAGCAGTTTATCCGCCAGCATAGTTTGATTCGCCAGATTGAAGGCGATTTGTTTGATGTTAATGCGATTAGCTGCAATAAGCGTGTGCCGGTAACAGTGGCTCTGGGAGATAAAGCCAACTTTGTTACTAAGGCGAAACATCTGCCAACTCACATCCCTGAAAATTGGAAAGTCACTGACATAGGCGATAAAACCGTCAAGGTTGAAATCAGTGGTGATACCGAATTTCTACTGCCCACCTTCCGCGAAACTCTTGTGCAGTCAGCAGGTCAGTTACCGACGGGTTTTGATCCCGGTACGTTGTATCCTTCCAGAAGTCATCCCCGCGGTTTACAGATGGCGGTGGTTGGTGCATCCGATGCAGTGCAATCCTTAGGCATGGAGTGGGAGTATATTGCCAACCATGTCGCTCCTGACCAAATCAGTGTTTACGCCGGCAGTGCAATGGGGCAATTGGACCAGAATGGTCATGGCGGCATGTTGGGTGCGCGCTATAACGATAAACGCACTACTTCTAAGCATTGTCCTTTAGGTTTGGCTGAGATGTCCGCTGATTTTATTAATGCTTATGTATTAGGCAGTATGGGGAATACGGGTACTTATGTGGGTGCTTGTGCCTCATTTCTTTATAACCTACGCCAAGGGGTTAGTGATATTCAAAATGGCGTTGCGCGAATTGCGGTTGTTGGCAACAGTGAGGCGCCGGTGTTGTCCGATGTGATTGAAGGTTATGCGGCCATGGGCGCGCTGGCAACTGATCAGGCTTTGCGTGATCTAGACGGTAGCGCGGTTGCTGACTATCGTCGAGCATGTCGTCCTTTTAGCACCAACTGTGGTTTTATCATGGCTGAGTCCTCGCAGTATGTGGTGTTAATGGATGACGAGCTGGCAATGCAATTGGGTGCCAATGTGATGGGTGCGGTCACCGATGTATTTGTAAATGCAGACGGCCATAAAAAATCCATCGCCTCGCCCGGTGTTGGTAACTATATTACGGTGGCTAAGGCAGTCGCATCAGCGCGCGCTTTATTGGGAGACGTGTCAGTTCGCCAGCGTTCTATTATCCAAGCGCATGGCACCAGTACACCGCAAAACCGCACGTCTGAATCACACATTCTAAACGAGACGGCGAAAATATTCGGTATCGAGAAATGGCCAGTTGCCGCTGTCAAAGCTTATGTCGGTCATTCATTAGGTGTTTCGGCAGGTGACCAGTTAATGTCAACTTTGGGCCTATGGCATGACGGCATTATCCCCGGTATTGCCACCATTGATCATGTTGCCGACGATGTGCATAACAGTAATTTGGATATCAGTGCTGAGCATAAAGAGGTAGGTGCACAAGGTATTGATAGCGCGATATTAAACTCCAAAGGCTTTGGCGGTAATAACGCATCAGCAACGGTGTTAGCGCCGCATATTGTTAATAAAATGCTGCAAAAGAGATATGGTGCGGCGGCGTTTAGCGATTACCAAGGGCGTAACGAAGAAGTGCAAACACAAGCCGAAAGTTATAATCAGGCGGCGCTGAAGGGTGAGGCTTCGCCGATTTATAAGTTTGATCACAATGTGTTGGGTGGCGATGATATAGCGTATACCCAGCAGCAAATAAAAATCCCGGGTATGGACGTAGCGATTAATTTGGATCTGACATCACCTTATAAAGATTTACTCTGATTTCACGGGCTTCATAGCCGGCGACGAAGTTTATCTGCTGCAGGTTATGGCGGGGATGAATCAATATTACCCTCGATAGACACATGCTCGCAGTGCTGGCTTATAGTGTCTATTTCTTCCAGGCTAGTGATTTTAAAGCTCTGCAAGATATATGCGGTTTCTGGCTAAGGGCGGTCCAGCTCGCATATGTACATACCCACTTTTAGTCCGCTAACCGGAATAGGTGTCTTGATATTTTCTTGGATAGTGCGGCCTAGCCGAATAACGGTTGTTTTCACTATAGTAGCTCTACTTTTCCTACTCATCTCGATATTATTAATAGGCTTTTTATTTGAAAATTGTAGCAAAGTAGCATCATTTTTCGACGCTTAAGTCGCCATAAATGTTAATTGTCAGCATTAGTATCTAAGTTTGGCTACCAATTTTAATGTTAGCTTGTCGCGCGTTATGAATCTCATTACCATGGTATATCCCAATTTAATAGCTAAGCGAATTAACTACCTATGGATGCATTGCAGTTATTACACACTCGAAATTCCGCCCCAAGACTTCGAGATCCTGCCCCTCAAGGTGATGATTTAGATGATATTTTGAAAGCGGCATTGCGGGCGCCGGATCATTCTTGGCTGCGGCCATGGCGCTTTTTAACCATAACCGGTGATGCCCGCGAAAAGTTAGGTGAGTTATTTGTCGGCGCTTCGCAACAGCGACAGCAAGCAGCGGGAGAGCCTACCCTCGATGATGCAGCGTTAGCTAAGCTGGCGGCAAAACCCCTGCGAGCGCCCCTAATCGTGGTGGTGGTCGCCTCAGTGAAAGAGCACCCCAAAGTGCCTGAAATTGAGCAATTACTTTCTGCTGGCTGTGCTGCCCATGGCATTATGTTGGCCTGCCATGCCAAAGGCTTTGCCGGTGTCTGGCGGACTGGGGCGAATGCCTTTGATAAAACGGTACATCGGGGTCTGGGCTTAGCGCCTCATGAGCATTTGATTGGTTTTCTTTATTTGGGGACTATTGCCGGCAGTTATAAGCCTTTACGGGAGTTGGCGGTGGCTGATTACTGTCAAAACTGGTCTGGTTAGTTGTGGTGCGATCGGGACAGATAATCGATAGCATGAATAATATTAACTATTGCCCCGACTGCTAATAGCTACCACACTCGAATCATTGAACTTTGTCACTACACGGCTGCTCGAAACGGTAAACCTGCGGTAACGCCGGGATGCAGAACAATTACCATAGCGCTTTTAATCAGCGCAGGGTCGAACGGTTACCGAACGGAGTTGTGCTTATCGATTTGGATCTATACTGGGTCCAGCTCAGTATATTAACAGGGTATGTCGCTAATCCGCCTTTGATTGGCGACTAACTATTGGATAAAATTGTGCTGAAAATTTCGCTACAACAATGTCATCATTACGATAAGTTATTACAAAGAAGTCCGCGATGGTCAGCCGCCTATCCTCTATCTCACCATGACCGCGCTAGGCGGGTTGATGGAGTAAAATGTCAGTCTTGGTGGCCTGTTTCCCAGCCAATAATGGCCTGCTTGCGGTCATCGCCCCAGCGATAATGGCCCAAGTCGCCGATTGCTTGTATTACTCGATGGCAGGGGATCAGAAAGGCAATGGGGTTTTTGGCAATGGCGTTGCCAACGGCTCTAGCAGCTTTGGGCTGGTCAATGGCAGCGGCTATAGCGGCATAGCTCGATAATGAGCCGTGGGGAATTTTCAGTAAAGCCTCCCACACTTTTAGTTGGAAAGGGCTGCCCTTTAGCCACAGTGACAGCGGCTGCTGAGCGTGATTACGGCTAAATATCTGCTCGACGATTGCTTTGCCCGTATGATGTTGAAATTCAATCGTGGCCGACGGCCATTGCTTCTGCAGTGCCGACATATTTATCGGCAACTGTTCAGCATTAATAAATTCCAATTGATGGACCCCCTTTGTGGTAGTGACAATAAAACAGTCGCCAAAAGGGCTGGGCTCAAGCCCGCAGTTAAAATACAGTCCGGCACCGCCCGATTTGATGTCACGGGGGCTGATCGCTTCGAACTTAACTATCAGGTCGTGTAAGCGGCCGCCCGAAGACAGGCCGCAGGCCAAGGTCGACGCCAGTATATTTTCACCATTAAGTAAACGCTGTTTAAGTTGTTGGCGGGTCAGGCAGTGTAAAAATTGTTTCGGGCTGATACCTGCCCACTGTTGAAACAAGCGCTGCAAATGGCCATCACTCAGTCCACAGTGGCTGGCAATATCAGTCAGCTCTGGCAGCATCGGTTGCTGCTGTCGGATAAATTCTAGCGCTGTGGCTATGGTCTGGTAATGGCGTTGTTGGGTGCTCAGTTTCATAGTATCGACAATAACGGTTCGTGTCAGCTGGGGCTACTCGATTATTGCAAATTTTACGGTTGGCTAGCGTTCGGGCTAATGACTAAAAGCTGTTATACTAAAAAAAATGACATGCACAAGCACTGATCTATGCCGACTCACGTTACCAAACTAAAAACCACAATAATTATGACGCCGGTAATCAGCACTGTGTTCGGTTGGCTGGCAGTTTTATTGCTAAAGCTAATTGGTTGGCGAATTATCGATGACAAGCCGCAGGATGATAAATACATTATTATCGCAGCACCGCATACCAGTAATTGGGACTTTGTGTTGTTTTTATTGGTGGCATTTTCGAAAGGTTTTGACGCGCATTGGATGGGCAAAGATGCTCTATTCCCTAAACTAATAAAACCTTTTGTGATTTGGTTAGGCGGCATCCCTATCGATCGCAGTAAAGCCAATAATGCGGTAGAACAAATGGTTGAATATTTTTCCAGCGTTGATAAATTAGCCGTGCTGATTACTCCAGAAGGCACTCGCAAAAAAGTTGAGCGCTGGAAAACGGGCTTTTATCACATTGCCCTACAAGCCAATGTTCCTATTTATTGTGCTTATATCGATGCCCCTACTAGAACCATTAGTTTTGGCGAAAAATTTATTCCCAGCGGTAATCTTGAGCAAGATATGGCGGCTATGCAATACAGCTATATCGGTAAACTGGGTATCAACCCAGAATATACCTAACTATATAACGTCTTTTTTCAGACCCGAAGTGGTTCCTTCCTCCCTTTTTTAGTTTTACTTTCTCGCTGCGGTTGTTGTTTGTCTGTGCAATGGCTATTGCTGCTATCCAGCTTTTGTCGATAGATAGATTAAGATTGGATTTGTAGCACAGAGTGTCTGCTTTATAAGCATTGGTTTTATAAAAATATAGGTGTTACGAGTACAGTTTTTCGGGTGTGGAGGTATTACC
>JBNMPW010000016.1:0-30380 GCA_051277205.1 Oceanicoccus sp.
ATAGCCAGCGTATTGTTAGCAAAGCGAGTGGTACCTAACTTCACCATCCCGTTTTGCAGTTTGCTGGTTTCGTCGCCATCTATTTGCAGTGCGGCGACCTTTCGTAACTCAAGGCTGGCAAAACTTACGGCCATATTTTGATCGAGCTTGAGACCTTTTAGCTCGATATTATCAGAGCCTAACAATTTTACTTTGTTGATGCTGTCGTTCACCGCTAAGGCTGCAACACTGAAATCGCCAGTATGTTGATAGCTGATATTGTTGCTATTAACGTTGAGTTCTACCTCGCCTTGCCAGTTGAGTTGTTCGGCCAGCAGGTCAATGACGTTGAGCTTGCTACGTAGACTAGCGGCGTTAATGTCTCCTGATATATTAGCTGTGGTGCCACCTAGGTCATGGGTGGCAGTAAAATTGATGTTGCTACTGAGACTGCCGTCTAAGGGTTTCTGTATCAAGCTGGCAAAGCTGTTGAGGGCTAAATTTTCTACTGTTAAAGATCCGCTCAGTTGAATGCGGTTGGTATCCACATCGCCCTGCATAGAAAGTGTTAGCGGGGCGCCATTCCAGCTGCTATTGAGCTGCAGCGTTAAAGGCTGCTCAATCACCGTGCTGAGTTGTCGCAATGATAATGTCGGTATCGAAAATACGCCCTGCAAACTGTCACCGGATAAAACAACTTCAACAGCGCTAAGCCGCAGTAATTGCAATTCAATGGCGGGTAATAAGTCGGCAGTTGTATCGGCATCCGCTTGTGAATCAGCAGCAGCAGGAAGTTGCAGCCATTGCCATTGGCCCTGTCGCTCGCGCAAAAATATTCGACTGCCTGCAACGACAATGCTAGCAACACTGGGTTGTTTTAACACGCTACTTAAGAGGTTGATATTGAGGCTGAGTTGTTGCATTTCTAAGGCGGGCTCGCCATTTTGCGTGAGCCGCAAGTTTTCAATGCCGACACTGCCGGTAAATAGGTTGAGGTCAACATCATCGATACTGAGCTCAGCAGTACCTTGACGATTGACCAATTGCACGGCGGCGATGCGCACTAACTCCGGCAGTAGCCACAGGCATAGCATGATAATGGCAGCAATTTTAAGGCTCAGTGGCCATTGTTTTGGTGAACTCAGTAGCATGGATGTCCGATGGTTAACCATTAGGGTGAATCTCGATCCACCAATACTTGTACATATGATAATGAAAACAGCAGCTTAAGCTATCAACATGGGTGGAACAAGTTCCACGCTCTTAAAGCACTTGTGCCTGCTGTTGTGAATCGACGCACCGCAGTTTTAGTGAAGGTGAGCGCGGCCTAAGAAAATAGAAATTTAAGCACCAAGCTAGCTATGTTAACGTATGTTTTTTATAGCTGGTTATTACTGCGTTAATGTCGACCTTATCATTTTCCCCGTTACCCAAATTCTCCCATATTGTACTGCGATGGTTTGACCAGCATGGCCGTAAGGATTTGCCGTGGCAGCATGACATCAACCCTTACCGCGTCTGGCTGTCAGAAATCATGTTGCAGCAAACTCAGGTAGCGACAGTGATTCCCTATTTTGAAAAGTTCATTGACTATTTTCCGGCGGTTGAAGCTTTAGCGGCAGCACCCTTAGACGAAGTGTTAAATCTGTGGACAGGCTTGGGTTACTACGCGCGCGCGCGCAACTTACATAAATGTGCGCAGCAAGTGGTGGCAAGTCACGGCGGTGAGTTTCCGGTTGGCGTTGCTGCATTGAGTGAGTTACCAGGTATTGGTCGCTCTACGGCAGGGGCTATTGCCAGTATATCTCAAGGTCAACAGGCGGCAATTCTGGACGGCAATGTAAAGCGGGTACTCGCGCGTTTTCATGCGGTGGCGGGTTGGCCGGCTAAGACCAATGTGCAAAAAGAGCTATGGAAGATTGCCGAGTATTATACCCCGAGCAAACGCTGCCACGATTACACGCAGGCGATGATGGACCTTGGCGCGATAGTCTGTACCCGCAGCAAACCCGATTGCGAGGGGTGTCCATTGCAGGGAGGGTGTGTCGCTTTTGCGCAGGGCAATATGAGCGACTACCCTGGTAAGAAGCCGAAGAAAACCCTACCGGTTAAAAGCCTACAATTACTAATGTTACGCAATTTGCAGGGTGAGATTATGTTGGCGCAGCGTCCAGCGCAGGGGATTTGGGGTGGGCTATGGAGTTTTCCGGAGTTGGCTATGGATGAGAGCGCCGAGGACTACTGCCGTGATCATTTCGCCACCCCCTGTGATATTGAGCAATGGGACAGTTATCGGCATACCTTCAGTCATTATCATCTGGATATTAGCCCGGTACTGTTAACGTTGCAGAGCGAGCCGCGCCAAATTGCCGAGCAGGGTTGGCTGTGGTTTGACCCAGCTCAGCCACAGCAGGTCGGTTTGGCGGCGCCGGTGAAGCGTCTGTTGGAAAAAGTTAATGCCTTGAGTCCGGTGGCATGAGCTAATTCGATTAACAATTCGCTCAGATCAGTCACTATAAGGCCCGGTTAACCAGAAATACGGTTATTAATGATCACTTTTTGCATCTAATGGTGATGAATAGATGTAATGCGGCCGCGCTTTTTTTATAATGCCCGACTTGCCGTCCCAATAGGTCGGTTCATTTGTCAGCCATTTTGGAGAACTACCATGGCGGAGCGTAAAGCTACCATCAGTCGCGATACTCTGGAGACCCAGATCACTGTGTCGATTAATCTCGACGGCAGCGGTGAGAGCAAGTTTGATACTGGCGTCCCTTTTCTTGATCATATGATGGATCAGATTGCCCGTCACGGTTTGATTGATCTGGATATCAAAGCGAATGGCGATTTGCATATCGATGCCCACCACACGGTAGAAGATATTGGTATTACTTTGGGTCAGGCATTTAATGAAGCGATCGGTGATAAGACCGGTATTGTTCGTTATGGTCATGCCTATGTACCACTGGATGAGGCCTTGTCGCGGGTGGTGATCGATTTTTCTGGTCGCCCCGGTTTGGAGTGGCATGTACCCTTTACGCGTGGTTCGGTCGGCGGCTTTGATGTCGATTTGTTTTTTGAGTTCTTTCAGGGCTTTGTCAATCATGCCAAAGTGACTTTGCACGTTGATAATCTGCGCGGTAAAAATACTCACCATCAGGCTGAGACCGTGTTCAAAGCCTTTGGTCGCGCCCTGCGGATGGCAGTCACTGCCGATGAACGCATGGCGGGAGTGATGCCTTCTACTAAGGGTACATTGTAGGCGATATTCTGTAGATCGTTTTTAGCTGTTAGCAGGTGCCAGTTTTCGCTGGCACGATTTTTCAAATTCATTTAGTGAGTAAATTATGAGCAAAAGCACCGTTGCCGTGATCGATTACGGCATGGGGAATTTGCATTCTGTGGCCTCTGCCGTCGAGTATGAAGCCCGCCGTTTGTCGCATGCCGTTGAGGTGCAGGTTACCGGTGATGCAGAAACCATTATGGCTGCCGACCGGGTGATTTTTCCGGGGGTTGGTGCTATTCGTGATTGCATGGCCGAAATTCTACGAGCGGAAGTTGATCAAGTGGTGGCGGAAGTTGCCAAAACCAAACCTATGCTGGCTATTTGTGTTGGGATGCAGGCATTGATGGATCGCAGCGAAGAAAATGGCGGTGTAGACTGTCTCGGGATGTTCCCTGGCGAAGTAAAGTTTTTTGGTGAGCCTTTACAGGATACGGCTGGTAATAAATTGAAAGTACCACATATGGGCTGGAACCAATTACAGCAAACTATTGCGCACCCGTTATGGGCCAGCATTCAGCAAGATAGCCGCTTCTATTTTGTACATAGCTTTTATGTTCATACCACTGATCAAAGTTTGGTGGCGGCTACCGCTGATTATGGTGAGAAAATCCATGCGGCTTTATATCGCGATAATATTTTTGCGGTGCAATTTCACCCAGAAAAAAGTAGCACCGCGGGCTTACAGTTATTAAGTAATTTTTTGCAATGGGATGGTCAAGCTTAAGACTTTTGCCGACCCTCCTTCGCTCTGATTTTTTGAATGGTTTTATATTATGTTAATTATCCCGGCAATTGATTTAAAAGATGGTGCCTGCGTGCGTTTAAAGCAAGGCGTGATGGAAGACTCTACGGTCTATGGTGATGACCCGGTTGAAATGGCCGCCCGTTGGGTTAAGGCTGGCTGTCGTCGTTTACATTTAGTCGACTTAAACGGGGCCTTTGATGGCAAGCCAATTAATGGTGGCGCGGTGACAGCTATTGCCAAAGCTTACCCAGATTTACCGATTCAAATTGGTGGTGGTATTCGAAATATGGCCACTATCGAAGAATATATTGCCGCTGGCGTAAATTATTTAATTATCGGCACTAAGGCGGTAAAAGATCCAGCATTTGTTACGCAAGCCTGTAAAGAGTTTCCCGGTCATATCATTGTTGGCTTAGATGCCAAAGACGGTTTGGTGGCAACCGACGGTTGGGCCGAAGTTTCTGATATTCAAGCGACAGAATTAGCCAAGCGTTTTGAGCAGGATGGCGTTGAGTCGATTGTCTATACCGACATTGCCCGCGATGGCATGATGCAAGGCGTTAATGTCGAGCAGACAGTGACTATGGCGCAGGCTTCTTCCACGCCAGTGATTGCCTCCGGCGGTATCACCAATATGGATGATATCCACGCCCTTAGTGCAGTTGCCGGTGAAGGTATTCTTGGTGCAATTACCGGTCGCGCAATTTACGAAGGCACGCTCGATGTTGCAGCCGCGCAAGCTTATTGCGATTCAGTCAAGGCTTAATCAGCCGCCAGCGCTGTTAACGTCATTGCTGTCAAAATCATTGTTGTTGAAGTTATCATTGGAGTCATCATGGGCTTAGCCAAACGCATTATTCCCTGTCTCGATGTCGAAAACGGCCGGGTGGTAAAAGGTGTTAACTTTGTTGATATACGCGATGCTGGCGATCCGGTTGAAGTTGCTAAGCGCTATAATGAACAGGGCGCCGATGAGATTACCTTTCTCGACATTACCGCCACCCACGAAGGTCGCGACACTACTGTCCACACAGTAGAAAAAATTGCTGCCGAAGTGTTTATTCCGTTAACGGTTGGCGGTGGTATTCGCACGGTTGAAGATATTCGCACCATGCTCAATGCCGGTGCAGATAAAGTCGGCATCAATTCCGCCGCTATTTATAATCCTGATTTTGTGCGCGAAGCATCAGAGCGTTTTGGCGCCCAATGCATTGTGGTGGCGATTGATGCCAAACAAGTTAATGCCGATGATGAGGCTAACCGCTGGGAGATTTTCACTCATGGTGGTCGCAAGCCAACCGGCATTGATGCGGTGGATTGGGCGATTAAAATGGCTGGCTACGGCGCCGGTGAAATTCTGCTGACCAGTATGGATGGCGACGGTACTAAAAAAGGCTTTGATTTGGCGTTAACCCGTGCGATTAGCGAAGCAGTGTCGATACCGGTGATTGCGTCAGGTGGGGTGGGCAATTTACAGCATTTGGTGGATGGCGTTATCGAAGGCGGTGCAGACGCTGTCTTGGCAGCGAGCATTTTTCATTTTGGTGAATACACCGTACCCCAAGCGAAGCAGTTTATGGCCGAACAGGGTATTGAAGTGAGGTTCTAATGTTGAGTTTTTCTTATGACATATGTCATGCATCGGTAGACTAACCCGTAAGTGCCGCATAAAGCTGGGTAAGAACTTTCGGTTCGGCCAGTTGCATGAATTCAATAAAGTCATCCAAGCCTTTGCGTGCATCGCCTTTATCGTGAAAGGGGCCAATCGGTGAGCCTTCTCGCGTCGAGAAAAACCATTCGCTCTGGGCAACAAAAAATCTATCCGAGCGGACCGGAAGATGGATTCCGCTTTCTCCATTTCTGTTCATCACATATCTCGCTGCAGCTATCTATATAAGATGAAGGCTTTGAAGCTCGCCTCTTATTTTAGTTCCTTATAGTTTAGCGTTATTTCCAAACAATGGAAGCATGATATTTTATATGCCTATTCTTTTAGAGGGTTTTTAGAGGGTTTTTGGGGGTAAGCATATTATTCACATAAATAAATACTCTGAGCGCTATTTTAATGCTGTATTTTCGGCTTTTATTGTCAAATCTCCGACGCTAATGGCCGTTATTTTATTTCTCTGTTTTAATGCTTGGGAGGCGAGGACCAAACGAAAGCCTTGTTCTGCCAAATTTGGTAAGGCGGTTTCTAGAAACGCCAAGGTTTCTGGATAAGGGTGGCCAATCGCCAGCGCTTGTCCCTGCTTTCTGGCCAGCGCGAGCAATTTGTTAAACTGTTCGCCAATAGCTGTCTCACTGCGGTCATTGTCGAGAAAGATATCTCGACGCAGGGTCGGCAGCCGCTGTTTGTTGGCGGTTTGCTCGGCAACGGTTAGTGGGCTGGTGCGGCTATCAATAAAATACAATTGCTGTTGCTTTAAAGAAGCCATTAGCCAGCTCATCGGTTGTCGTAACTGCGTCAGCAAGCTGCCCATATGATTGTTAACGCCACGAACATGCGGGACTGCGCTAATATTGTCGGCCAGTGTTTTTTGAAACTGCTGTTTGCTCATCGCCGGTGTTAAGGTGCCAGGGCCGGTTGCGTAGTTTTGAAGGTTAGTCATGGGGATATGCAGCATCACTTCCTGTTGCTTTGCTGCTGCCGCATTTGCCAGTTCTACTGTGTGTGGACTGTGCGGTAAAAAAGCAAAGTTGAGTGGCCCGGGGAGGGCGATAGCGCGTTGCCCTAGTGCTAAGCTGTTTCCCATATCATCAATGATTATCACAATGTTGGTGGTCGGCGGCGCTACCACGGTAGCGCTATTGTCGGCGAATCCGCACAGCGGTAACAACAAGCAGCCGATAACTAAAAGGCGTAACCATGCTGATGCAGTTACGGTGTTTGGCTGCCGGGTTGGCAATAAAAAGACGTTAAACATGATGGGCCTCTGCAAGCTACAGAGTTTCATCCTCAGCGCTGATGGTGGCATGGGCGGTGTTACTGCTGGCGGCTTTGTTTAAGCTTAGAATGTGCAGACCTTTGAGCAAGTTCAATGCTTCATATAATTGGTTGTCTTCATTAAATAGCTGTTCTTTATCTTCGAGGTCGCGTTTTTTGCTGTCACTTTCGTTGCCGTCACTGCTGCTGAGGTGGCCTTGTAAATCAGCTTCAGTAATACGTTCGCGAGTTTTAATAGTTTCAATTTTTGCCCGCTTAATGGGGATGTCAGGAACAATGCCCTGCGCTTGAATAGAGCGACCGTTGGGTGTGTAGTAGCGGGCAGTGGTCAACTTGATAGCCTGTTTCTCTGAGAGCGGTACCACGGTTTGTACTGAGCCTTTTCCAAAGCTGTCGGTGCCCATAATTACCGCGCGGCGATGATCCTGTAAGGCGCCGGCGACAATTTCAGAGGCGGATGCCGAGCCGCCATTGATCAATACCACCACTGGCGTGCCGTTGCTGAGGTCGTCAGGGGTAGCGGAATAATCAGCGTTGGAATTGCTCAGCCGACCCTCGGTGTAAACAATCAGCCCTTGCTCTAAGAGTGCGTCGGCGACTTCTACCGAGGCCTGAAAAATACCACCGGGATTATTGCGTAAATCAACGACTAGGCCTTTTAAAGGCTCATTTTCTTGTTTCAGTGAGTTGATTGCTTTGCGGAATTCGCTGCCGGTTTTGCTTTGAAATTGAGCGATACGAATATAGCCAAAGCCAGCCTCTAAGCTACGACTGCGAACGCTGACGACCTTAATAGTGTCCCGGGTAATAGTGACATCAAAGGGTTGGCGCACGGCTTCGCGGACAATGGTTAGCTCAATATCGCTGCCTTTTTTTCCGCGCATCATGTTGACGGATTCGTTGAGTGACATGCCTTTCACCGGCTTGCCATCGAGTTTAATAATTAAGTCGCCACTTTCTAAGCCAGCTTGCTCGGCGGGAGTGCCGTCAATCGGCGCAATGACTTTGACAAAGCCGTTTTCCATGCCCACTTCTAAACCGAGGCCGCCAAATTCACCGGTGGTGCTAACTTGCAGGTCGTCGAAGGATTTTTCATCGAGGTAGGATGAGTGAGGGTCAAGGCCGGTAAGCATGCCGCGAATGGCATTTTCTAGCAGTGTTTTGTCGTCTATTTCTTCAACATAGCTGAGCCGGATATGGTTGAACACATCAGCAAAAGCGCGCAGCTCTTCCAGCGGTAAGTTACCGATTTCTTCGCTTTCTTGGGCGGCGGCTTCAATGGCACTGTCTGCGTCATTTTGTTTGATGCTATCTTCATCTTGGCTATAGGCGCTGCTCATATTGAACGCCAGCGCGATTGCTAGCAGCGGGCGGAGCAGTGTTGATAGTGGTTTATTCATTGCCATGTTCCTGTCGGGCCTGAGCTGTTGGTGGCTAAGTAATGGAGCGTGTTTAGCGCGCTTGTTGATAGCTGCTTGCTCGATTTTTTGCTGAGGCTAGTTGGTTGATTGTACTTGTTTTTCGCAGTTGTTGTTAGCCTGAGAAAGCCGCTGAAGCCGCAATGAGAACAGCGTCTCGACTTGCTAAGCCGGGTTACTGCTTTTTGGCTAATATCGCCAGTATTAGGCCCGTTTACACCAGCGTGTTGGGTCGGTGGGCTTACCATTATGGCGGATTTCAAAATACAGGCTGGCATTTTTTTGGCCGCCGCTGTTACCGACTGTGGCAATCAAATCGCTAGGGTTTACCCAGTCGCCGGTTTCTTTCAGTAGGCTTTGGTTGTGGGCGTACAAGCTCATATAACCATTGCCATGATCAATGATTACCAGCAAGCCTGAGCCTCTTAGCCAGTCGGCGAACACCACTCTGCCGTGATGTATAGCAGTGACCTGGCTGCCTTCGGTAGCGGGAATTGCTAGCCCCTGCCAGCGCATATCACTGCCATTGCGACGCTTGCCAAAGCTATTACTGGGCTTGCCATTAACGGGCCAAGGGAGTTTGCCTTTGAGTTTATTAAAGGGCTGGTAATCGCCAGGAATACTGATATTGGCCAATGTTTGTTCGACCGCGTCTAGTAGCCGTTCCAGCTCGGCGCGGTCTTTGTTCATTTTTTTCAGCCGTTGATCATTATTTTGTATGGCTGAATTGATTTTCAACAAGCTTTGCTGGCGCGAATCACGACCGGCAAGCAGTTGCTGATGTTGTTGGCCGAGCAGTTTGCGAGCCTTGGATAGGCTTTGAGTTTTCGCTTGAATTTTGGGCTCTACCGAGTTTAGATCGTCGATAATGGTGATATAGCTTTCAATCTGCTCGCTGCGTGCCTGATTAAAATAATCATAGTAGGTGAGCGCGCGGCTAATTTTTTCGGGCTGTTCTTGATTCAGTAGCACTTTCAGTTTTTTCTGTTGGCCAATTTGATAGGCAGCGAGAATTTGCTGCTGGATAAATTTTTGCTGCTGTTGTTTGGATCGGGTTAAGATTTTGCGCTGTTGCTGGAGGTTGGCCAATTCAGATTGTTCACGCTTCAACTGTTGTTGAATGCGGCGGATTTTGCCTTGGATAGCGCCGATTTCTAGTTCTGACTTGCGCAGGGTGTTTTGTAACTCCGAGCGCTGGCTTTTAAACTGCCCAAGCATTTTTCGCAGAGTCACCATCTCGCTGCTGAGTAGCTCTAATTGTTGGCGGGCGTTATCTTCTTGGTCGGCGTCGGCACTGTTGGCGAGCAGCAAACTGATTGCCAGCAGGCCAAAGTATTGGCCGCTGAATGCAATCATCTGTCTAAATATACGCATTGCCTTGATTGCCATTGTCTACAGAGTTATTAAAGGTTCAAGCAATAATAGCTTAGTCTAGCGACAATAGTGATTGGCCAGTCATTTCTGCTGGTTGTTCCAGCGCCATTAAGCGCAATAGGGTAGGTGCAACGTCGGCTAATTTACCGCCGTCACGCATGGTAACTTGCCTTGGGCCAACATAGACAAAAGGTACTTGGCCGGTGGTGTGTTGGGTGTGTGCTTGGCCGGAGTCATAGTCCTGCATTTGTTCGCAGTTGCCATGGTCGGCGGTGATTAGGCAATCACCGCCAACAGCAAGTATTGCTTCGCTGACTCGCCTTACACTTTCATCGATAGCTTCGGCAGCTTTAATAGCGGCACTTAATATACCGGTATGGCCGACCATGTCGCCGTTGGCATAGTTGCAGATGATGGTATCGAACGCACCACTGTGAATAGCCGCCACCAGTTTGTCGGTAACTTCAGGGGCGCTCATTTCGGGTTGTAAGTCGTAGGTAGCAACATCTGGAGACGGCACTAATATCCGTTCTTCGCCTTCATAGAGTTGCTCGCGCCCGCCGCTAAAGAAAAAAGTAACATGGGCATATTTTTCAGTTTCGGCAATACGCAGTTGTTTTTTGCCGAGCTTGGCCATCAGCTCGCCAAAGCTGTTACTAATGCTAATTGGCTTAAAGGCGCAGGGCGCGTCGATATCGGCTGCGTATTCAGTGGTCATCACAAACTCTGCTAACTGCGGTACTTTACTGCGTTTAAAGCCGGTGAAGTCATGGTCGACAAAGGCGCGAGTGATTTCTCTGGCGCGATCGGCACGAAAATTCATAAACAATACTGTGTCGCCGTCATTGATAGTGGCACTCTCTTCGCCGTCGGCTTGGATCACGCTGGCGGCGACAAACTCATCGTTCTCGTCTCGTTGATAGGCCGCAGCAAGTGCAGCGGTGGCGTCGTCATATCGATATTGTGCTTTTGCTTCGGTCAGTAATTCATAAGCTGTTTGCACGCGGTCCCAGCGGTTGTCGCGGTCCATGGCGTAATAGCGGCCAATCACTGAGGCGATACGACCGCAGCCTAGATTTTTGAACTGTGCGGTTAGCGTATGAAGTGAAGCATCGGCGCTGCGCGGTGGTGTGTCGCGGCCGTCGAGAAAAGCATGCAGATAGACTTTGCGGGCACCGCGAGTGGCTGCCATATCAATCATCGCTTGGATATGTCGTTGGTGGCTATGTACGCCGCCAGCGGACAGCAGACCAAAGATATGCACCGCGCCGTCATTGCTGATGGCTTTGTCGATGGCGCTAATATAAGTGCTATTTGTCTCGAATTCGCCGTCGGCAATCGCCTTATCAATGCGGCTGATATTCTGGTAGACGATTCTGCCGGCGCCCAAACTCATGTGCCCCACTTCTGAGTTTCCCATTTGGCCGTCAGGCAAACCCACGCTCATGCCCGAACATTGAATGAGGGTTTTTGGTGCGTCGCCCCATAACCTATCCCAGGTAGGAGTGTGGGCATGATAGATGGCATTGTCTTGTTGGTCTTCGCGGTGACCCCAGCCATCAAGGATTAAGAGTACGGCGGGGGCCTTTTTGGCGCTGTTTTCCATAGGTTTCGGTCTTGGCTAGTGGCAAAGTTATAAGCGTGCAAGTAGAACATATATTCTACCGGTTTGGGCGAGGCTTGGCCATTTCGCTGTGCTTTGTCATCGGGGAGAAGCGGGGATTAAGACAAGAGGGCAGTGGGATTTTTACCGTGTGAAGCGGCCTTGAGATGTGTATACTTGCGCCCTTAATTTGGATGCTCAGTTGGGCATCAGTGTATTTGGTAGGGTTTTAATGCAGCTTTTTCTAGAGTTTGTCGGCCAGCAGTGGATTTTAGTCGCCGCCTTGATCATGTGCCTGGCTTTATTGTTGCGTCATGAATCAGCCAAGGGTGGACCGAGTTTGTCCCCTCAGCAACTCATTAACATGGTGAATCAGCAGCAAGCTGTGGTGGTTGATTTGCGCGACACTAAAGAATTTGCTGGCGGCCATATTGTTGATGCTATCAATATCCCGCAAGCCAAATTAGTCGAGCGCAAAGTTGAGTTGGACAGTTATCGCCAGCAGCCGTTGATCCTAGTGGATAAAATGGGCCAGCATACTGGTGCCGCTGGAAAGCAGTTAAGCGCTGATGGTTTTGAACAAGTATCGCGGCTCAGTGGCGGTATGATGGAGTGGAAGAGCCAGCAATTACCTTTGGTTACCCAATAGTTATGCAAGAAATTTATTTATACAGTACCCGTTTTTGTCCTTTTTGTGCGCGCGCAAAACAAATACTTGAAGGCAAGGGTTTAAAATATCGAGATATCCCGGTAGATGCTAAGCCGGCTTTACGGGAAGAAATGATGCGTTTAAGCGGTCGTCACACGGTGCCACAAATTTGGGTTGGCAAGACCCATGTTGGCGGCTGTGATGAGCTAATGGTATTGGAACGCAGTGGTAAATTAGATGCTTTGCTGGCGAGCGAAGGCATAGCAGTTTAGTGGGTGAGCGGCAAATGTCGTCTTATCTTTTATAGAGTAATAACAAACAACGATGTCGTATTGAGGAAGTCACATGGCTGAGAATGAACCAGTAGCACAACAGTTTGGTGTGCAGAAATTATTTTTAAAAGACGCTTCTTTTGAAGCGCCAATGGGCGCTGCGGTATTTGCCAAGCAATGGCAGCCAAAAATGAACGTTGAGTTAAATACCGGCAGCACAAAAGCGTCTGACGACACTTTTGAAGTGGTATTGACAATTACGGTTACCGCCAAGTTGGAAGAAGAAACTGCCATGCTGATTGAAGTTCATCAGGCGGGTTTGTTTTTGGCCAAGGGTCTGGAGGGTGAGCAATTGCGTCAGGCTTTGGCGATTGTTGCGCCGAACTTACTGTTTCCTTATATCCGTGAGACTATTGATGGCATGGCAGTTAAAGGTGGTTTCCCGCCGATTAACTTGCAGCCGGTTAATTTTGAAGCTTTGTATCGTCAAGCTACCACACAGCAAGCTGCACAACAGGCTGCTGAGAAAGAGACTCCAGAGGCCCACTAACCAACAGCCGAGCACAAAAAGCCGCAATGACTGAGCAGTCTCACTGCGGCTTTCTTATGCCGGCTATTTGGTACTAGGCAAAACCTTATTGCCCGCCCTCAAAGTCCAGTTGCCGCCAGGCTTCATAAACAAAAATTGCAACGCTATTGGATAGGTTGAGGCTGCGGCTATGTGTTTGCATCGGTAAGCGCAGCCGTTGCTCTGTGGGTAGTGGGCTCAGTACATCGTCTGGCAGACCTCGTGTTTCGGGGCCAAACAACAGCGCATCACCGCTTTTAAAGCTTGCGTTTGTGTAAGCTTGAGAGCCTTTAGTAGTGCAGGCATAAATAGTTTTGGGGTCGCTTGAGCTGATAAAGTCCGCCAGTGATTCATGGGTCTTTACCGCCGTCCACTCTGAATAATCCAGCCCCGCACGGCGCAGTTTCTTATCATCCATATCAAAGCCTAACGGCTTAATTAAATGCAATTGAAAACCGGTGTTAGCACAAAGCCGGATAATATTTCCGGTGTTGGGTGGAATCTCAGGTTGGTAGAGTATGATATGAAGCATATGTTATTTTCTGCTGTTGGTTGTTGTTGTTGTTGCTATTTTAATCTGAAATTAGTACTGCAAGTTGGTGAAAAGCAGCTATAATTTCTTTGTAAAGCATAGGCTTGCGACAATAAAGTGATTTAATTTCTAAATCCTTGCGGCACGACTTGTGCTTTAGTCTGGTAATTACAGATGAATGATACGATAATTTTGAACTGGGTGAGGGGTACCTGCGCCAATGGCGATAACAATTCCTTGGTTAGCTAAGGGTAACTCGAAAAAAGGGCGCGTTGGTTTGGCTGTTGGCCCCGACGGAATGGCGGTAGTTTACCTGAATGCCTCCGGCAGTCTCCAATATTGCCAATTCCATGATGTCGATGGTGATGTCGGCAGCACTTTAGCCCAGCTGGTAGTCGAGCAAGATTGGCAAGACACCCCTTGCAGCATCGTATTACACCCCCTCTATTATCAATTACTCCTTACTGAGCGGCCGCCGGTTGAGGGTGATGAAATGTCTTCAGCGATTCGCTGGAAAGTTAAAGAGTTATTGGACTTCCCTCTAGAAGAGGCGGCGATTGAGTATTTTCTATTGCCGGAAGATGCCTATCGCGGCCGTCAAAAAATGCTCTATGCCGCCGCCCTGCGCAAAAAAACTTTAAGCAGCTTGGTCGCCCCGATTGAAATCAGCGGCTTAGCGGTCGATTGTGTCGAGGTTGCCGAGCTAGCAATGCACAATATAGTGTCGCGGTTGCCACGTGAAGGTGGCGGGATTGCGATGGTGCAATTAAGCGAGAGTGAGGGCTTTATTAATCTGGTTGAAGACGGTGCCATATACCTGACTAGGCGCCTGGATATTGGGTTGGATAAATTTCATCCAGGCGCTGATAACAGCCAGTTTTTTGAAGCACTGTTGCTAGATATTCAACGCTCTTTGGATTATTACGAAAGCCAGTTAGGTAAAGGCATTATTACCCGCTTGTTTTATTCACCGGGCTTGGAGAGTACAGTGGCAATTGGTGAGTTCCTTTCGGCGCAATTAGGTCTCAATGTGGCAGCGCTTGATATTAAGGAATTAGGCTTTGCGGTTCTGGATGAGCAGGTGATCAAGTGCAGTGCGGCGTTGGGTGCGGCATTAGGGCCTTCGCGAAAGCTGGAGGCCGATCGTGCAGCATCTTAACTTATACAGCCAATTAGACCGTGCTGTCGAACCATCGTTTTCGGCCCGTCTGCAGGTTCAGCTGTTGGCGGTTTTGGTCTTATTATTACTGCTTATTTACTTGGTTTTGGTTTGGTCCTCATCTTCATTGCGGGCAGAAAGCGGCTCACTGCAGCAGCAGGAATCTGAGCTGGCAGCGAGTTTGAAAACATTGCAGGCGCGCAAGGTCAAACTCGAAAGAGAGAGTACCTTGGACGTTGAGCTGGATCGGCTGGCAGCTGATATAACATTTCGTCGCCAATTAATGGCCAGTATTGATCCCAATAGCGCCGTTATGGAAAGTGGCTTTGCCACTCATTTACAGGGCTTGGGTCGCCAGCATATTGAAGGCATGTGGTTTACGCAGATTCAATTACAGCTCGGTGGTCAGCAGCTTGCTTTAAAAGGGCAGACTCGGGTGCCAGAAGCGGTGCCGCAATATCTGCAAAAATTATCCAAGGAGCCGGTGTTCAGTGGTCATCAATTTCGGGTGTTCAAATTGAATGTACCCGAGGATAAAACCGGTGTTTTGGAATTTGAATTGCGTGCTTTTGAAAGTGAGTCTGGCAATAATCGCGGAGAGCGCAATTAATGAGCGAGCTTAAGCAGCACTGGCTGCAAACTCAGCAAAAAATTAATGCCCTAAGTCAGCGTGAGCGGGTTATTTTATTGGCGACTATGGTGGTGGCGGTGGTTATGCTTATGCAGATGCTGCTAATCGACCCACTGTTAATAAAGCGCGATCGTGCCCAGCAGCAAATGCAAGATGCCAGCACTAAGATTCAACAGCAGCAAGGGCAAATTAACATTCTAGAGGCGCAGCTTGAGGTCGGAGTTGATCGCGCCAAAATTCAGCGTCGAGATCGCTTGCAAGCAACTGTGGACGATCTTGACCAACAGTTGAAAAAATCTATAGTTACTATGATACCGCCGCGCTTAATGCCGCAGGTGTTAGAGCAGCTATTGCTTGAAAGCAAAGGTTTGCAACTGATCTCGATGGAAAATAAGCCGGTAGTGGCGGTACTGCAGCAAAAAACCGCAGAGCAGGGTGGCCAGGCATCAAAAAGTTCCAGGTCTGCCAATATTCCATTAGATAGTAATGTCGGCAATACTACCCCCTCCGCACTTTACAGCCACGGGTTTGTAATGCAGTTGAAGGGTGATTATAAATCGACAATAAAGTACTTTGAGCGTTTATCGGCATTACCTTGGCGTTTTCATTGGGATGAGTTGCGCTATGAGGTAGGCGACTATCCATCGGCAATAATTACTCTTGAAGTTCATACTGTGAGTATGGCCGAGGAGTGGATTGGTGTTTAAACGCAGCGTTATAAATCTTTTTTTAGCGTTAGTAGGTTTGGCTACAATGTTACTGCCATTGCAGGCGATGGCGGTCAACGATCCAACCCGTCCTGCTAACTATGCCGGCAGTACCAGCAGTGCCAAGCGTAGCTTAAAACTAGAAAGTATTTTGTACAGTACCGATCGCCGAGTGGCAGTTATCAGCGGTAAAGTGCTGGCAGAGGGCGACAGCATTGAAAATAAAATAGTTACAGCCATCACTAAAGATGCAGTCACACTTACTTCTAACGGTAAGGCACTGATATTAAAGCTTCAGCATACCTCGATCAGGAAGGGCAATTAAATGCGTTATCATCGGCTACTTATTATAGTTTTGGCAATCAATGTCATTGCTTCCTGTGCCTTAACGCCAAGAGATACTAGAGATAACTCTGGTATTGATGCTATTCAGGGCGAACTAGTTGAAATGAGCCAGCAGAGCGCAGCGATAACTTTGCCCCCGCCCGATGTTAATCAGGCATTAATGCCATCGATGTTATCGGTTGGCTTCGCGAAAGATAGTGGTGATGATAATTTTGATGTGGCGGTGAATCAGGTCGAAGCCCGTGATTTTTTTATGGGTTTGGTTAAAGGTACTGACTACAACATGGTGGTTCACCCTGATGTTACTGGCAGCATTAGCCTAGAACTAAAAAGTGTGACTGTTGAAGAAGTGATGGATATTGTGCAAGTTGTTTATGGCTATCCTTACAAAAAAATTGGTAATTTGTTTCAAATACTACCGGGTGGGTTGCGTTCCGAAATTTTTCAAATTGATTATTTGAGCTTGAAGCGTTATGGCGTATCTGAAACTAAAGTGACGGCGGGTGAAGTGAGTTCGGCGGGAAGCAGCAGTAGCGGTAACGGCAATAACAGCAGTAGCAACCAAAACCGGAATAACAACAGCAGCAATAATAATAACCGTGGCGGAGGTAGTAGTAATAATGGTTCTGTTGGCGCGCAAATTTATACCGAGACTACATCGGATTTTTGGACTGAGCTGAAAGAATCCTTGGTCGTTCTGATTGGTGGTGATGGTCGTCGCGTGGTGATCACCCCGCAAGCCGGTATTATAGTTGTGCGCGCCATGCCAGATGAAATTGAAACAGCACGACAATTTTTGCGTCAGGCTGAAGTAATTATGCGCCGGCAAGTTGTGCTGGAAGCAAAAATTCTTGAGGTGCAGCTCAACGACAGTTATCAAACAGGTATAGACTGGACCGGCGTTGCTAATATTGGTGGCAATAGTTTGAGTTTTGGCGTCAATGGTTCTCCGGTGTTGAGTCCCGGCGGTATTGGTGGCGCATTTAGTGCTGTTTACAACTCTAACGACTTTGTTGGTGTGATAGAGATGTTAGAAACACAGGGTAGTGTGCAAGTACTTTCTAGTCCGCGTATATCGACCGTTAATAATCAAAAGGCGGTTATTAAAGTAGGTCAGGATGAGTTTTTTGTCACCGAGGTTTCAAACACAACGACAACGGGTACCGGTAGTACGACTAATGCGCCTGAAGTTGAATTGACGCCATTCTTCTCGGGTATATCCTTGGATGTGTTGCCACAAATTAGCGCAGATGATGAGATTATTTTACACATCCATCCCTCTATCAGTGAAGTTGAAGATCAAATTAAAACTATTACCCTAGGTGATCAGTTAATCGAATTACCATTGGCTTTGAGCACTATTCGTGAAACTGATAGTGTAGTTTATGCTCGTAGTGGTCAAGTTATTGTGCTGGGTGGTTTAATGCAAAACAAATCGGTGGATAATAATTCGGGTATGCCAGTGATGGGTAATTTGCCTATCGTTGGGCATTTATTCAGTCAGCAGCGCAATATTACGGTTAAAAGTGAGTTGGTAATTTTATTAAAGCCAGTGATTATGGGTCCAGATGGTTTATCCGATGGTACCGAGCGTTCGCAGCAGCGCTTTGATGAATTCAGAAAAGTACTGGATCGTTCCTATCGCCAAGAACAAGAAAAAGCAAAGACGACAGCAGTTCAATAGTGGTTTAGTGAGAGCGTCTTATGTATACAGATCACTTTGGTCTAAAGGAAAAGCCCTTTGGTTTAACGCCCAATACGGCGTATTTTCTCAATGCGCAAGGTCATCGAGAAGCATTTAATATGCTGCAGATTGCGCTGGCAAATGACGAGGGTTTTATCAAGGTAACGGGTGAAGTTGGTACCGGTAAAACCATGCTCTGTCGTAAGCTACTAAACAGTTTGGATGAAAAGCATTATACCGCCTATATTCCTAACCCATTTCTTAACCCCACGGCACTGTATCGAGCAATCGCCGAAGAGTTGGGTATTAAGTGTAAAACTCGCGATGGTATCAATGAGTTTCAGAATGGCATTAATCAGCGTCTGATTGAATTGGTGGGTGAAGGTAAAAAGGTAGTGTTGGTAATTGATGAGGCGCAATCGATGCCATCAAAGTCATTAGAAGCGTTGCGCTTGATTTCTAATCTTGAAACTGAGACCAGCAAATTGATACATATTGTTTTATTTGGCCAGCCTGAATTAGATCGTTTATTAGAAGTTTCTAGTTTGCGTCAGTTGCGCCAGCGAATTAGTTTTTCATATCGTTTGCCTGAGTTAGATTTTGAAGGCACGCGTAATTATATCAACCACCGAGCTGCAGTTGCCGGTTATAACGGCGGCCAATTGTTTAGCAAGGCAGCAATAAAGTATTTGTATAAATTCAGCCAAGGTGTACCGCGAGTATTGAATATTTTATGTAATAAGTCCTTGATGGCAGCCTTTGGTAAAGGTATGCAGCAAGTAGATAAAAGCCATGTGTTATCAGCGGCTAAAGATACCGATGGTATTTATCTGCCAGACCCTTTTGGTCGCTGGTCGGTTGGTTTAACGCTCTTAATGATGGCGTCATTATTAATCTTCTGGTCTGTTACTGGGCCGGGTGCTGCCATTTTTTCGGAGTTAGTATCGAGGCTAGCCCTGTGAGTTTAATTAATGACATGCTCAATGATCTCGATCAGCGGCGCAGCCATCAGCATCAGCATCATGATGAAGTGGCGCTGGATTTTATGAGTGGACATAAAGCTGGCCATAGAAAAAATACTTGGGTGATGCCTGTGTTGGTGCTGCTGATAATTATATTGTTGTTAGTTATTGCCTATAGTTTGTGGCGAGTTATTGTGCTTGATGCATCGCCGGCATTGTCACAACTGCTAGATAGAAATGCCGGTTTGGTAGCGGTTAATGATGAGGTGGTAGTCGGTAAGTCGAAAATTGTGGAGCAGCAATCGCAGATTATTACTAATAAAGATAGTGTGGTCGATAGTCATGCTGTTGCGCTTGAACTAAAGCTGCAGCCGAAAGAGAGTCCAACACAAGTGACTACAGAACCAGTCGTTGTAGCTAACAAAGAGCGGAAAGTAGATCCGGTAATAAAGGCGGAAAAAGCGCTTATAAAAAAATCTAAATCAGATTTGATTAGAGTATCTCGACCATTAACAGTAGCGCAGCAAGATAGTCAGCAATCGAAAAAGTCGCAACAGCTTCTCCGTGATGGTGATATTTTAGCTGCTGAAAAGAGCTTGCAAACTTTTTTACAACAGTATCCGCAAGCAAGTCGCAGTAGCGAATTACTTGCGATGATTTTTTTGCAACAGCAACGATTGGTAGAGGTAGAAAGTCTATTGGCAGTATTGGCAAATTATAATGTGCGTTCAGTGGGTTTGAGTGCCGTTGATGCTCGGTTGATGTTGGCCAAGGGCGAGCCAGCGCTGGCCGTCAGTAAGTTAATGGGCCATAAGCCGGCTGTGGCCAGCAATATAGATTATTATGAGTTGTTGGCGTTTGCGGCTCGTCAAAATAAACAGTATCAATTGTCCTCGAAGGTCTATCAAGGTCTGCTAGATTTTGATGCAACAAATGGCAATTGGTGGGTGGGTATGGCGATTGCATTAGACATGCAGAAAAAAAATCCTGCGGCGCGTGAAGCTTATCGACAGGCGTTGGAGTTGCGTAAAATTAGTCCAGCCTTGCGTAGTTATGCACAACAGCGTTTAGGGGCAAGCTAAACAAATGATCTCTTTGAAAATTTTAGGGTTTAATCGTGACCACTAAAGAAAGAAAGAAAATCCGTATCGGCGATTTATTGATACAGAATAATCTAATCACCGATCAGCAACTTAGTGATGCTTTAGTGTCGCAGAAAATCAGTGGCAAAAAGCTCGGTCGCGCGTTAATTGATTTGGGTCTTGTCGAAGAAGATCAATTGCTGGGTCTATTGTCTCAGCAATTAGAAGTGCCATTTATTCAGCTCAATAATTATGATTTTAATTCTGAAATAGCTCAGCGGTTACCAGAAACTTATGCTCGTCGTTTCCGTGCTTTGGTATTGACGGAAGAAGCCGGTGAATTAACTGTAGGAATGGCAGACCCGACTGATATTTTTGGTTTTGACGAATTGTCACGAATTTTACGCCAGCCGCTGCAGTTGGCCGTGGTGCGTGAAAGCGAACTACTTGAAGCCTTGGATATGCTGTATCGCCGCACCAGTGAAATATCTTCATTGGCGGTAGAGTTAAGTGATGAACTGGGTGACCAAAGTACTGATATAGATTTATTAGAAGCCACTGGCGCCGAAGATGCACCGGTGGTGAAGTTACTGCAATCTATTTTTGAAGATGCTGTGCAAGTGAAAGCGTCTGATATTCATATCGAGCCTGATGAAAAAGTGCTGCGTATTCGACAGCGGGTAGATGGTGTTTTGCAAGAACAGGTGATGAATGAAAAACGCATCGCCTCGGCATTGGTGCTGCGCTTAAAACTTATGTCCGGTTTGAATATTTCTGAAAAACGGATGCCACAGGATGGCCGCTTTCATATCAATATTAAAGGCCGGCCGATTGATGTACGCATATCCACTTTGCCAGCCCAGCATGGTGAATCTGTGGTTATGCGTTTGCTGGATCAAAGCCAGGGCATTGCCGATTTAGATAATGTTGGTATGCCGCTTGATATTTTGCAGCGCTTTCGAAAGCAAATTAAACGTCCCCATGGCTTGGTATTAGTTACCGGTCCTACCGGTAGCGGCAAAACTACTACTCTTTATGGCGCACTCAGTGAACTGAATGACGCCGAGAAAAAAATTATTACGGTAGAAGATCCAGTTGAATATACTTTGCCTCGCATTACTCAGGTGCAGATACATGAAAAGATTGGTTTTGGTTTCAGTACGGTGTTGCGCTCTTCGTTGCGCCAAGATCCCGATATCCTTCTAATTGGTGAGATCCGTGATCAAGAGACTGCTGAGATAGCGGTACGAGCTTCGTTAACCGGTCACTTAGTGCTATCCACTTTGCACACCAATGATGCCATCACCAGTGCTATGCGTTTAATTGATGTTGGGCTTGAAGGCTATTTAGTGGCCAGTGCTTTGCGGGCAGTTGTCGCCCAGCGTTTAGTACGGCGTATCTGCAGCAGTTGTAAAACAGATTACCAGCCAGAGCCACAAGAAAAAATTTGGCTGAATGCAATTAATCCAAAAGCGCAGGGTAATATCATGCGCTTTTTCCGAGGTACGGGTTGTTCGCATTGTAATAACACCGGTTATCGTGGTCGTATTGGTGTTTTTGAATTTCTAGAAATTGATAATATTTTGGCGGATGCTTTGCGCAGTGGAAATCCGTTAGAGTTTGGTCGATTGGTGAAAAAGAAAGAAAATTTTAGAACATTGAGCCAATGTGCATTAGATTATGCGTTTCAAGGTACGACTACTCTTGAAGAAGTATTTCGGGTTTCGGAGCAACTGGCGGAAGAAACATTGCAGCATATAGATCAGGAAGAGGGCTAGATTGTGGCCAGATTTAGTTACCGAGGTCGCGATAAAAATGGTCAACTGATTAATGGTAATCTGGATGCAACCAGTGCCGATGGTGTTGCCAGTCTGTTGCTGGGTGGGGGTATAACGCCAATAGCAATTGATGAAATTAAAAAAAGTCAGCCGCTAGCGTTACCTGAGTTTTTTCAGCAGCAAATAACTCTTGATGAGTTGTCGATGTTTTGCCGGCAAATGTACAGTTTAAGCAAAGCGGGTGTAGTGTTAAATCGCGCCATTCGTGGATTGGCGGAATCAGCCCGGAATCAGCGTCTAGCTGGTGTATTAGGGGAAATAGAAATGGCATTAAACTCGGGGGTTAATCTAGCAACTGCCTTAAGGCGCCATCCGACTATTTTTAATGGCATGTTTATAAATATTGTTAATGTCGGGGAAAACTCAGGGCGATTGGATTTGGCCTTTCGGCAATTGTCACAATATATGGAGACCGAAAGAGATACCCGTCGTCGTATCGGTACAGCGCTGCGTTACCCGATGTTTGTGATGATCGCGATCTGTATCGCGCTAGTAGTATTAAATATCTTCGTTATTCCTGTTTTTGCCGATTTATTCAAAAACTTCGGTGCCGAGTTACCGCTGCCTACAAAAATATTAATAGGGATGTCCTCCTTATTTATTAATTATTGGCCGTTAATGTTAGTGGTCGTGATCGCCGCGACATTTGGCCTGCGTTATTATTTAAAGACTGAGCGTGGCGAAATGTGGTGGGATAAAACCAATTTGCGGATACCATATATAGGGTCAATATTATCGCGTGCTTTGCTAGCACGCTTTAGCCGTAGTTTTGCCCTCATGTTGAGTTCCGGTGTACCATTAATTCAGGCCTTAGAATTGTCCTCGCAGGCAGTGGGCAATGTCTATGTTGGCAGTAATATTCGTAACATGCGTGAAGGTATACAACGCGGTGAAAGTCTCTTGCGCAGTGCAATGAGTAGCGAGATGTTTACGCCATTGGTGATGCAAATGATTCAAGTGGGTGAAGAGACTGGCCAAGTTGATGAAATGTTAAACGAGGTTGCGGATTTCTATGAGCAGGAAGTTGATTATGATCTTAAAAATTTATCTAGTTATATTGAACCTGTGTTAATCGCCTTTATTGCCGGATTAGTGATGGTATTAGCGCTGGGTATTTTCTTGCCGATGTGGGATATGATGAATGTCATGCAAGGTTAAGTAATGGACAATGGCACAGCTATATCATTTATAGATACTATATGAAAAAAGTATAAAAATTATACTGGTAAAAGTGAGTAATGCACTAAATATTGTCTATAGTTATAGTTATGGATATAAAGGTTATGAAAAGACGTTCTAAGCAAGTAGCTGGTAAAAACAAAACTGATGACCGGGGCTTTACCCTTATAGAACTAGTTATTGTGATTATTTTGTTGGGTTTATTGGCCGCCGCCGCATTGCCGCGATTATTAAGCGCCACCGACGAGGCGCAAGTTGCCAGTCTGGAAGGTGTTGCTGGAGGCTTCAGTATTGGCGTTTCTATTGCCCATGCTCAATGGGCCGCCGATGGCAATACTTCTGGCTTTGTAACGACCTCGGCTGACAAGGTGCAAATTAATCTCGATGGCAAAGTTTTTTATATGAATGAATACGGATGGCCGGCTAATGTCCGTAGTAGTGATGATGCCGCCGCCGATGGCCAAATCGCAGAAGAATGTCAGCAAGTGTTTGACGACATTTTGCAAAGTTCACCGTCATCGACAACCGACAGTAACAATCGCGCCAATAACCGCTTTTTTGTCTCAGTGCAGTCGGGCCAAGGTGGCGATCTAACCGGGCAGACCGGCGATGTATGTCGTTATGAGCTTATATTGAATAGCCAGAACGGGAATAATGCCAGTCATTATTTTGATTATGATTTGGTTGATGGTCAGGTGACCATCACCTATCCCAACCAGAGGTGATGCCCGACAGCCTAGTAAATTACTTACGTTGCGTAACTTTGAGGAATATAAATGTTTAAGCAAAAACAGACAGGTTTTACTCTTGTCGAATTAGTGATTGTCATTGTACTGCTAGGTATATTGGCCGCCGTGGCCTTGCCACGATTTTTAGACGTGACCGATCAGGCTAAAGATGCCTCACTTGAAGGTGTTTCCGGTGGCTTTTCTACCGGTGCAGCATTAGCCAAAGCGCAGTGGATAGCTGATGGCAATAGTATTGGTGACGCCGATCGGGAAGTGGTGATGGATGGCGTTTCAGCATTTATGAATGTAAATGGCTGGCCTGCTAATACTACTGGCGGCCTTGATTCTACCAACCCTGATACCCAATCACCGGCTGAATGTTTACAAGTATGGAACTATGTAATGCAAAACCCCCCGCAGGCAACAACTTCGGGGTCGCTTGGTGATAGTGATAAATACGCAGTGACTTTAGTGGAGGGTACGCCCGATCTTTGTGTTTACAGCATGGTGTTTAACAATGCTTTAGATTCTCAAGGCCGTGAGTTTAACTATAACTTAGGCACTGGCCAAGTGATAGTGACCTTACCTTAATCACTTAGAACAGTTTTTAAACAATTAATATTTTAGATTTAGATAACACTAGGAGAAGATAATGAAAAAGCAGCAATCAGGTTTTACTTTAATTGAATTAGTAGCGGTTATTGTACTGCTGGGTATTTTGGCAGTAACAGCGTTACCCCGCTTTATTAATTTGCAAGGCGATGCTCGTGCTTCGGTAGTGGCCGGTCTAGGGGGTGCTATTAATGGTGCCTTGGCACAATCTTATGCCAAAGCACTGATCGATGGTAATGAGACAGCAGCTACTGGAGCTACACCTGCCCCAACGGTTCCAGTAAATGGCGTGTCGTTAGCGATTAACTTTGGTTATCCTACCACGGCTACTATTGATAGCTTCATTGATTCTCCTGATGATTTTACCCAGGATACGCCTTCAGTTGGTCCCCCTGGTACTGTAGTTATCGGTTATTTACGTAATGGAGCAACCGCTTTGGCGGGAGCTTGTTATGCGATTTACACCGAAGCGGCTAATGCAACCACGCCTGCATTTGTCGATACTGTAGTCACGGGCTGCTAAATAAATGATCTAAACTACTAACTATGACTATTCTGCTCAAAGCCTCGGTGTTGAATAAACAGCGGGGCTTTTCATTGGTAGAGCTGGTATCGGTTATTGTGTTGTTGGGCATTGTGTCTGTTTATGTCGCCCCGCGTTTTTTCTCCCGCGATGGCTTTAACGAGTACGCCGTGCGCGATCAAATTATCGCCGGCATTCGTTTAGCGCAGCAACGCGCCATGTATGATCATGGCGCTGGTGCTTGTTATCGGGTAACAGTAACCGCTGATGTGCTGACGGTATTTGATGTTGCTGGTAATAGCATTGGTCCGACTAATGATTGGCGCAACGGCATTACGGTGGCGGGGGTTAATAATTTTGCATTTTATTTTAATGGTTTAGGTAGTCCTCTCGATACGAATGATTGTAGCGGCGAGCCAGAGTCAAAGACGATTGATATAAACGATACTTCCTTATCTATCTGTTTATTGGAAACCGGTTATGTTGAGCCCTGTTAAAGACCAACAGGGTTTTACCCTGATTGAAATCGTCGTTACCATTGTGGTCATTGCCATCTCCTTGACTTTTTTGTCGTCGATTTTCTTCGCCAGTGTTGGTCGCAGTGTTGAGCCGATTCTTCAAATCCGGGCGGCAGAATTTTCGCAAGCCTTAATGGATGAAATACTGGCCAAAGACTTTGATGAAAATACTCCAGTGGGTGGTGTGCCTGCTTGTTCAACCTTGGGCGTTGCTGCAGCTACTGATTGCACGGCGCAAAATGCACTCGGCAGTGATGAGGGTGCGCTGCCCGGCAGTCGGTCGTTATTTGATGATGTCGATGACTACGATGCTTACTGCGGTGCACCGGTGGTGGTGAGTGATGCTTTTGGTGTTACGCCGGCAAATTTTGAGCGTTATTCGATGAGTATCTGCGTGGTTTATGATGGCGACCGAAATGGCATTGATGATGAGGTTGATGGTGTTTCTAATGTGAATGCCAAACTTATTACGGTTGACGTATTCCCGCCCAGTGGCGCCAATCTCGATAGTATTAGGATCAGTGCCTATCGGGGTAATTTCTGATGCGCTCATCTATTAATAGCCGCAGCTATAGCCATGGGTTTACCCTGGTCGAGTTGGTATCAGTTATTGTATTGCTGGGCATTGTGGCGACAGCGTCGTCACAGTTTATCCGCCAAGCAATTGAAATTTACAGTGACAGTATCGACTATGACCGCTTGCAACAGCAGGGAAGGTTTTCTATCGAGCGGATGACCAGAGAGCTGCGTAATGCCTTGCCCGGCAGCATTCGCGTTAGCAGTGATGTCGGCATTCAGTGTCTCGAATTTATGCCGATCAAAGCCGCCTCCAATTATTTACAACAAGTAACCGGCGCCAATGTCACTACCTTGCCGGTAGTCGATATTGGCTATAGTTTTGTCAGCGGTGATCGGTTGGTTATTTTCCCGATTGAAAATAGCAGCGTCTATGGCGCTGCAGCCACCGGCATAGGTGATATCTCTGGCGCGACAGCGGCGGTGGGCAACGTGCAAACCATCTCCCTGTCCTCAGAAAACTTTCTCTATGATTCGCCTTCTAATCGTTTTTATATCGTCAATCAACCGGTTAGTTTTTGCGCCAGTGATAATTCAATAACGCGCCACCAAGGTTATATCGCCACTGCCAGTGCTGTTGCGCCGCCCAACTCAGGTTCAGTGCTGGCTAGAAATATTCGCTTGCAGGATGGTGTTGATGCGGTCACGGTTTTTGTCTTCTCAGATGGCGTACTACAGCGTTCGGGTTTGGTATCGCTTGATCTACGCTTTAGTGAGACAACATCTTTAGGTAATGACTGGGCGAGGTTTCGTCAGCAAGTATTGGTGAGGAACGCGCCTTGAAGAAGGCTAAATTTTCTATCTTTTGTACTTTATTGTTGGCCAGCTTCCCGGTCACAGTGATGTCGATATCGGGTGTTCACAGTGATCGCATAATTTATTGGCGTGAGGTGCAATGATGCAAATACCGCTGAAGAAATGTCAGCACGGATTATCGTTAATTCTATCCATTTTTATTTTGGTGGTGCTTGCTTTACTGGCGGCGGCAATGCTGAATATTCTCAGCGTGGGTGCGGGTTCGGTGGCCCGTGAAGTTATTTCAACGCGGGCATTGTTTGTGGCTGAAAGCGGCGCGCAGGTGAAATTAAATCAAATTTTCCCACCCGGCTCAGTCGCCAGTGCACTGGCGCAATGTTTGGCTGTAGATAACACCATTGGGTTGGCGGGTATTGATGGCTGCTCTAATTTATCGGTGGTGGTTGAGTGTGATGGTATGTTGGTGGATTCCGAAATTTATTACACCATTACTAGTACCGGCAGCTGCGGGCCTGTTGGCGAACAGGCCATTCGCGTGACTGAAGTGCGAGCCAAGGGCGCTTAAGGTTTAATCCTCGCTATCTTCACCGCCGTTCATCTCCAGCTCATTCATTTTTCTTGTTAGGGTGTTTCTCCCCCAGCCTAACAGTACAGCAGCATCGCGCTTTCGGCCGTGGGTATGTTTGAGTGCTGTTTCAATCATTATCTTTTCAAAAATTGGTACCGCCGCGTCTAGCAATTTCGTCTTGCCTAAGCTCAGCTCTTGATCGGCCCAACGGCGTAGATTTTCTTGCCAGTCGCCGCTGGCAGCTACGTTATTACCCTCTGTAATATTCTGATTTAGCAGCTCTGGCGGCAAGTCCTCCATGTGGATTTCGCGGCCAGAGGCCATCACCGTAATCCAGCGACAGGTATTTTCGAGTTGTCTGACGTTGCCGGGCCAATCCAGTTGACATAAATAATCTTCGGTTTCAGTTGTTAGGATTTTTATTTCTGATGCCAGTTCTTTCGCCGCTTTGGAAAAAAAGAATGACATCAGTTTTGGCACATCTTCGCGCCTATCACGCAGGCTGGGGATATGAATACGAATAACATTTAGGCGGTGGAATAAATCTTCTCGAAAACGACCTTCGGTTACCCGTGATTCTAAATTTTGGTGGGTAGCGGCAATAATACGAACGTCTACTTTAATAGGGGTATGTCCACCGACGCGATAAAATTCGCCGTCAGACAAAACGCGCAATAAGCGGGTTTGGGTATCAGCGGGCATATCACCAATTTCATCAAGAAATAACGTGCCACCGTCGGCCTGCTCAAAACGGCCCTCACGCAATGCAGTGGCGCCGGTAAATGCGCCTTTTTCATGGCCAAATAATTCTGACTCCATTAAGTCTTTTGGGATCGCCGCCATATTGAGTGCGATAAATCGCTGCTGGGATCTTGGGCTGTGTTTGTGCAGGGCTTGGGCGACCAGCTCTTTACCGGTACCGGATTCACCATTAATCAACACCGTGATGTTAGAGTGCGATAAACGACCGATGGCGCGAAACACTTCCTGCATGGCGGGTGCTTCGCCAATGATTTCGGAAGTGGTGTTGACCTTGTCACTAACATTGTCTGTGCTGGGTTCTTCAGCAGGTGTTTGTTGTTGCATTTCTCGGGCATGGACTAACGCCCGCTCGGTCATAGCCACTGCATCATCGATATCAAAGGGCTTTGGCAAATACTCAAAAGCACCACTTTGGTAAGAGGCTACTGCGCTGTCGAGATCAGAGTGAGCGGTGGTGATGATGACCGGTACATTCGGATGCGATTCGGTGATAGCAGACAATAACTCCAACCCATCCATGCCCGGCATACGAATGTCACTGATGATGGCCTGAGGTTGTTCAGGTGCCTCTGTATTGTTCAAACTACGAATGATAGCTTCACCGCTGTCGAAGGTTTGGGTTTCAATATTGGCCTGGCTTAGGGCTTTTTCCAGAACCCAGCGAATCGATCGATCGTCATCGACAATCCATACTTTTTTGGTCATGGTTAGTGGTGCTCCAGTGTATGGGCGTTGTAAGGAATATATAGCGAGAAACAGGTGCTGTCAGGTTGGCTGCTGCACTCAATCAGACCTTGATGGTGGGTCATAATGGACTGTGCAATGGATAGGCCTAGTCCGGTGCCATCGGCGCGCCCGCTAACCATCGGCAGAAATATATGTTCAACTATATCTGGGCCTATGCCGGGACCGTTGTCGCAGATTTCTACTCGGCAAACTAAACGGTGTCGGTGGGAGCCAATAGTAAACTGTCGCAATGCTCGAGTTTTAAGAGTGATGGTTCGCTGCTCGTTGTTGCTCGCTTCATTGCTTAGTAATGCCTGCATCGCGTTGCGAACAACATTCAACAACGCTTGAATGAGCCGTTCTTTATCGCCTTCAACCTCTGGCAGGCTGGGGTCGTAATCACGGATCATAGTAATACGATCGCCAGCTTCTGCTGCTACCAGTGTTTTCACTCGCTCTAGCACTTCGTGGATATTCATACTTTGCATATTTAACAGGTTGTGGGAGCCGAGCATTTGATCCACCAGCTTACCCAGTCGGTCAGCTTCTTCAGTGATGATAGTGGTGTAGTCGGTTAAAGAGTCGGGCAATTCTTTGGCCAGTAGCTGGGCCGCACCACGCAGTCCGCCGAGGGGGTTTTTGATTTCATGGGCCAAGCCGCGGATGAGCACTTGTGAGTTTTGTTGGGCTGACAATAGGCCCTCCTCACGGCTGATGCGCAATAAGCGGTCCAGCGGTTGTAGCTCCATAATCAATGCGGAAATATTATGGTCGTCAATGATCGGCGTAACCGCACAATCGACAGTGATGGTTTGACCGCTGGTCAGCTTTAATTGGGTTTCTCGTTTAGTAAAGGAGCTGAGGTTATTGATGGCTTCAAGTAAGCTGGCCTGTTGGTCTTCTTGCTCAATAAATAACGCGCTGATGGTTTCACCAATAACCTGATTGCCGCTCGCTGCCAGCAGTGCCTCTGCGGCGGAGTTCAGATAGCTTACGCGCAGGTCCGGCTGCACCAGCAGGATGGCGGTCTGCAAGTTATCGAGAATATTTGTATGTAAAATATCGTGAGTCATGGGTTCATCACTTAGCTGTCAGCCACATAAAGGCGATGTAAGGCTAAATGCAAAAACCAAACCATGTCCATATATATTTGAAATGAAGCTAACTTCTTCTATTAGGCCGCTAAAAACGGGAAAAGTTAAGCTTGCAACCAACGTTGTGTGCTAATGCTTAGAAGTATAAACGAAAACGCCCCATTAAGGGGCTTTTTGTTGCACCATAGTAGTGCTGTTATTGGCTGCTGGTGCGTTTTGCTCAATTTCGGGGGCGAGGTACCCTTGGTGGCGGATTACTGCCAACTTGTGAACTGGGCCGTCTGGCGACGATATTAATCGTGTCAGAACTTGTAATAGTGTCGCCACGGTGATTGATAATGGCCAGTTTTAGCATGTGTTCGCCACGATCAATGCTGTTGACGATGATCTGATTAGTGGCCGCCTTGCTGTGGATATCGCCGTTGATACTGAGCTGTAATAAGTGGCCCTGTTTTAGGGCAGGGTCAATATTTGCCTGAACCACAAACCCCACCAGGCCATTGGCGATAACTGTATTGTTGGTGGGGCTGTTGAAGCTCAATTGATAGTCGTCTGCTTCC
>JBNMPW010000017.1:0-30226 GCA_051277205.1 Oceanicoccus sp.
CATGGATGAGGCGACTAGTAATCTTGATGTCAAAAAAGAGACTTTGGTAAATGAACATATTCAAGGGCTCGCAATCACTAGGATCTTAGTCGCACATAGGCCGGAAACGGTCAGGTTTGCAGGGAAGCAAATCGAGCTGGTTGGCCATACTGGCTAATCTATTTAAATATAAATTCTAGGAGCTAAAAATGGACATGAGAGAATTAACAGTGAGTGAGCTTGAAGCCGTAAATGGTGGTGGCCCGATTGGGGACATAGCCATGGTTGCTGGCGGCATTGCAGGAATTGCGGTTGGGACAGGCATGATCCTGGGTAGTGGTGGTGTGGCTGTTCCCGTTGGTGGTGTTGCGATTATTACAGGGATAGTTGCGATTAGTACAGGGTTAAGTAATGTTATAAATTGGTAACCCTAGCTATTAACATTAGTATTGAAATTCTTCGGCACTTATATGTAATTTATTTCAGTGTTGAGTAAGGATAATACTTTATCAAAGGATGTTAAAGCTCTCCTGGTTTTTGTGGGGTAGCTTTAACATAATTATATTTATCAATATTTTTTCTTTGAACAAGGAGTTGGCCTTATGTCGAATTTTTTTCGTAATGAAAGTGGAATAAGAAAATTAAAGATTGTTGCAATTGTGATGTTTTGTATTATCGGTGCGTTAGTGGTGCCTGTGCTGAGCTATCTAGCCGATGGCGTTGTTGATTCTACTGAAGTAATCTTGGCAGTAATTAGCTTTTTCCTAGCTCTTTCAGTTGCATTTGCAGTCATTATTATCCTTAAAAAAAGGAAGTAGAATCATATATTTGGATTATCAATTTTGGGGAAAGATTACGAGGTATTTTCAGTATGGTCATAGTTATTGAAAATATTCTAGCGCTTTCAGTCTGATATTTTAAATAGGAACTATTAATTTTGAATAATCCAAAATTTTTTCAATGTGGAAAGACATCAATAACCTAAGTTAGAGTGTTTGACGATGGCAAGAACGAGAAAAGTATTTATTCGACTTATTAAGGTGTGTAATGAACGGTAAGGAAGAGATAATTATGATGGTGATTGGTACATCAGGGGATATCAACCCTTTGCTGGCAATCGCAATAGAATTTAAAACGCGCGGTCATCCAGTGGTGTTTTTAACTAATAGCCACTTTCAAGATACTATTGAAAAAAATGGGATAAAATTTGTTTCGGTGGGATCCAAAAGCGATTATGAAAGGTTGCATAAAGATAGTCGGATATGGGATAGGCGTGAAGATTTTCTTGAGATAGCGTTTGAAAGTACTATCAAGCCTGCGATGGATATCTCTTTTAATTTTGTAGTAAAACGATATAAAGTAAACCCTGATATTATCGTTATTGGCCTACAACCTCTGATGAATGGGGCGCTAATTGCCGCAGAAGTATTGCCCATATCAAGTGTGATAATTAGCCTGTCGCCCAATGGAATTCCTTCATATATATCACCTCCAGCGCCACTTTGTTGGTTGTTTCCGGAGTGGATGCCAAATCTAATTAAAAAGTTAATTTTAAAGTCCTTTGAAATACCCCAAAAATATATACTTCGAGAGCGGTCACATTTCCAGGAACTTAATCGTATGAGAGTAGAGTACGGAGTTGGCCCGATAAAGAAAATATCCATAGATATGTTCCAAAAACAAGACTTACATATCGGGCTTTTCCCGGAATGGTTTGGTATGCGTCCGAAGGACTGGCCAACTGAGTTAAAATTGGTAGGTTTCCCTTTGTCAGACCGGGTAAGTAAACGTGCCCGGTTAGTTGTAGACGATTTTGTAAAGGAGCATGGGAGCCCAGTTTTATTTACCACAGGCACTGGCGTTCACGATGTGGGAGAGTTTTTTTCTCAGAGTCAGAAAATCTGTGAAACACTTGGAGTTCCAGGAATTTTCATTGGGGGTACAGAAGGGCTAGATAAAAATAGTTGGCCTGCCAAGTATTTACATTTGGATTACGTTGATTTTGAACATGCGCTTCCTCAATGTAAAGCCATTGTGCATCACGGAGGTATTGGCACGCTGGCGCAGGCAGTAAGAGCTGGTATTCCTCAGCTAATCCGTCCATTGACTTTCGATCAGCCGGATAACGGCACTAGACTCTACAGGTTGGGATTGGGCTGCTTTGTTCTGCCGGAGAAGTATGAAAAGGATCTTGTGGTATCACTATTAAACGCCATGATTAATTCGACGCCCTCTAACCGGATGTTGGCATCGTGTGCTGCGGATCTCAAAAGGAATAATAGTATTAATAAAGCTTGCGATTTAATTGAGCAAAAGCTGTTTACATCAAGGGACAATAGTCAGGAATAAACTGTGAATATATTTAGTAGTGCTCTGGGATTAAAGAAAAATCCTATTAACATAATACCATTAATAAAACAGAAAAAGCCTGGTCAGGATGGACTATCTTGCATAGCAATGATGCTTTCACTTCAAAGCAAGGAGAAAGAATTCAGGCGGCTATGTATCCAGTATCCACAGCATGTAAAAGGGATGAACCTACAGTCAATTATAGATATTTTTAAGACCTACAATATAGCGAGTCGTGGGCTTCATTGTAGTGTTCGTGATTTGAGCAAGTTGCACCTACCTTGTATTGTTCATTGGAAAATGAACCAGTTTGTTGTCTTGGTTAGCATTGATAATAACAATGCTAATATTAGAAATCCGGCCTCAAAGAAGAGCGAGTATTCCATAGCTGAATTTGAACATAATTACTGCGATATAGCTCTTGAGATTATCAGCTATTGACTATTGTCATTAATTATTTTTTTATTATTAGCAGGATTTCAATAAATAGTTATAATTTTATAGCGAAGTAAAAAATGAAAATACAGTATTTTTCATCAATAATATTGATATTTACCTTGGCGATTAGTTACTGCTGTTTGGCTAAGGCAGCTGGTGGTTCTGTTAAAGCAGATTCTTCTTCAGTGATCAATACGAGCCCAAACGATACGCGCAAGTACGATATCATCACACTGGGCAATGAGCTTGAGGTCATACTGATATCTGATCCATCAGCCGAAGCGTCTGGTGCAGTTTTGACAGTATATGTGGGCCAATATCAGGACCCTGAATCTCAGCAGGGTATGGCGCATTATCTCGAACATATGCTGTTTATGGGCACTAAAAAATTCCCTGACGTTAACGGATTTCACAACTTTGTTGAAGAAGGCGGTGGAGTAAGAAATGCTTTTACCAGCACCGAGACAACGAGTTACTTTTTTGCCGTGTCGCCAGCGGCCTACGATGAAGGTCTGGATCGATTTAGTGAATTTTTTAAAACGCCGTTGTTTGATGAGACTTATAGTTCGAAGGAAATAACCGTGATTGATAACGAATGGTCAATGTATCGTCAAAACGATGAGCGGATAAGTTTTGCATTGCTGGGTGAAACAATTAATCAGGAGCACCCATTATCGCGATTTGGAGTGGGTAATCTGCAAACACTTTCCAATAAGCTGGACTCTATTTTACATGAGGAGTTATTGGCTTTTTACCAGAGGTATTACTCCGCCAATAATATGAAGCTGGCGTTGGTAGGTAAACAAAGTATCGTAGAGTTAAAGGCTTTGGCAGTAAAATATTTTTCGCCAATTCCTAATCATGGTATAGAAAGGCCAAAGGTAGATGCTGAGGGTTATACCGAAAATAGTGTCGGGCAACATGTATATTACGCCTCGCATAAAGATGCTAAAAAGCTTTCTATGATTTTTCCTGTTGTGGATAATAGCGATAAGTGGCGGGTGAAACCTAATTTCTACCTGGTGCAACTGCTGACTTCTGCTGAGCCGGGTACTTTATTCGATCAACTGAAAGCGCGTGGTTTGATCAATGACCTGCAGGTTTCGGTAGCCCCCAATTTCTTTGGCCGCGATGGTTTTTTAGGGATCGAACTTACATTAACTGAACAAGGGCTTGCACAGAAAGATACATTAATCGCTTCGGTTTTTGCCTATATTGAGCTGATACGTAAATCCGGTTTACAGGAGGGCTACTATCAGGAAATGAAGGCCTTATCGAAAAAAACATTTCAGCTACAGAAAGAAGTACCCAGTGTGAGTCAGGCTATCGGCATGACTCGGCTACTTTTTGATCGGCCAGCCAGGCACCTGCTCGATGCAGATACGGTTTTTAATGCTTTTGATTCACAGGCGATCATAGCGGTCTTGGATCAACTGAAACCGTCGACAGTGGTCGTTTGGCATGAAAGTCCAGACGAGGCGGTGGATACCAAAATTCCTTACTTTGACGGTATGTATAGCGTAAAAAAAATCAATGATAAAGAGTTGAAGCGATGGCAAGTTCTATCAGCGGATTGGCAATTCAACCTCCCACCAATCAATAATGATGTCGTTGCTGACACGGGCTTGGTCGCCGAGGCTTTATTTGATAAGCCCACTAAGGTGATGGATGAACCAGGTGTTGAAGCGTGGTTGATGCATAGTCAGCATCATCAAGATGAAGAAGGCCTTTTTCGATTGATTTTTGATGGTGATATGGGTGACCAGGATGCCCGTAGTTATGTATTAGGGTGTTTATTAAATGATGTATTCACGCTTAGAAATACGGCTTTAATCAAGCGTTCCCAGCGCAAGAATGTTGATATTGTTATTGAGCGAACGCCTCATAATAGCCAGTTTGTAAACTTGCTTGGCGTGTCGAAAAAACAACCCAAAGTACTCAGCCAATTAATGGACAGCTTTATTGGTCTGCAATTTGAGAAGAGAGAGTTCGATAACGTATTGGATCGATTCAAGTCATGGGTAGACAATAACCGAAAAGATGATGTTTTACGCCAGCTCCATCGCAATATTGGTAAGGTTGTTTTTCAGCCTAGCTGGTTAGATGATCAAATTCTGGAAGCCGCAAATACTGTGTCAGTTGATGATCTTAAAGCTTATCACCAACAGGTCGTTAACAAGCAGTTTTTACGGGTTTTTGCTTTTGGTAATTATAGTGATAGCGACGTAGTAGCTATGATAGAAAATGTAGTACGAAGTATTGGTGAGCAGCGAAAAGCAGGATCTCGACATTGGAAACAATCTATAGAACTTGATCCTAAAAATATTTCATGGTTACAGTTGGACATTGAAAAAACGGGCGTGGCACTGGCTGATGTTTTTATCTACCCAGAGCAGTCAGTTGAAAAACTTACACACATAAACTTGTTTAACGCATTGTTTAATAATGCTTTGTTTGCGCAACTTCGAACCGAAGAGGAGATGGCTTATGCAGTTGGCAGTGGTGCTGCCCTGTACGATCGGTATCCAGCTTTTATCATGCAAATTCAAAGTAACAATAGCGAATTACCGATGATTAAATCTCGCTTTGATCAGTTTAGATTGAGTTTTTATGATCAGTTCAATAAAGTTGACGGGAATACTATTACTCAGCTAAAAGCGATGTTCTTGAATAATTTAAATAAAAAGCCTAAAAATATTATGGAAGAAATGGCTTTCTACCTGACCGATTTTGATGCGGGTAATTATCAATTTGATACGAAAGAAAAATTTATAGAGGCCGTTGAGTTGGCTAATAAAGAAAAGTTGGCTAACACATATCAGGATTTAGTGTTAAAAGGTAAAGGTTACAACATCGTAGTGCAGTTACGGGGTGAGGACTTTAGGCATACGGATTTTGCTAAGGAGTAATCCGTATGGCGTAATCTGTACCGTAGAGTCATCACTGGTTTTTTCCCATGTGGTTACCAGAGAGGCTATCTAAGTGGTAGAGATAACAGTAATAATTTTTTACAATTTCGTGAGGAGAATGAGTTGCTAGAACTGCTTAAAGTCGAACAAGTTTGGCAGCGCGGTGATCATAATGCCTTTACCGACCTCTGTCGTTTTGACGGTTTTTTTTGGCTGGTGTTTCGCGAGGCTGCGGATCATATTTCTGACGACGGCCGCATTATTGTATTGCGCAGCCGCTGCGGTTTTGATTGGCAACTGATGGCCGAGTTGGCGATGGTTAATGCAGATTTACGCGACCCCAAAATCATTGCCACTGTAGATAAACGCTTGATGATAACGCTGGGTGCTGTCGTTATTAACGGTGTTGACGGTGTTGACGGTGTTGATGCCGAGCAAAAAACCTTACGCAGCTTTCTCTATTTTTCGGATAATGGTCAACAGTGGTCGGCAGCTCAACCGGTGGCTGATGAGCATGAATGGTTATGGCGCTCGCGCTATATAGACGATGACTGTTACGCGGTGTCTTATAAGCCAGGCCAGCAATCGACGCGTTTATTTAAACTGGATTCGGCAGATCAGTATCAAGTATGTTGTGATCCGCTCTTTAGTAAAGAACAGAACAATTTGGGTTATCCCAATGAGCATGATTTGTTTCAAACGCAGGCCAACGATATGCATTGTTTGTTGCGCCGCGATGCCGATACCTTAACGGCGCAGCTTGGTTTTAGTGAGTCGCCTTTTACACAGTGGCAGTGGCGCGATTTGGGCGTTCAAATTGGTGGCCCAGTGGTTTGTATTTTAGCCAGCGGTAAAGTGCTGGCGGCTCTGCGTTTATATGAGCCGGCGCGTACCAGCTTATGTTACTTGGATTGTGAGCGGGCTGAGCTAGAGGAAGTGTTGGTGCTGCCATCGGGCGGCGATACCAGCTACGCCGGCTTGGTGGAGCATCAAGGTTTTATTTATTGCAGCTATTATTCCAGCCACGAGGGAAAAACAGCCATCTATATGGCCAAGCTGGGGCAATAACCATCGCTAACAAGAAGATATCACCGATGGTTTTTGTTATTGGTACTTAATGGCTAGCTTTGAGCTGCAAGCGTTTACGATGTAGTACTGGCTCGGTATAACCGTTAGGCTGGAGGCAGCCTTCAAAAATTAATTCGCAAGCGGCTCCAAAAGCAATGCCATCAAAGCTGGGTGCCATTGGGGTATACGCGCTATCACCGGCATTTTGTAGATCAACCACGGACGCCATCCTCTTAAGTGTTTCCATCACCTGCTCTTGGCTGCAAATACTATGGCGTAACCAATTGGCAATATGCTGGCTGGAAATACGCAGCGTGGCGCGATCTTCCATTAGGCCGATGTTGTTAATGTCCGGCACTTTTGAGCAGCCGACACCTTGATCAACCCAGCGCACGACGTAGCCAAGAATGCCTTGGCAGTTATTATCTAACTCTTGTCGAATATCTTCAGCACTGAGGTTTTGATCGCCCAAAAGTGGAATCGTTAGAATGTCGTCAACACTGGCAAGGCTGCGTTGTTTTAATTCTTCCTGTTTGCTCTGCACATTAACTTGGTGGTAATGCAGCGCATGTAAAGTCGCGGCGGTGGGCGAAGGTACCCATGCGGTATTGGCGCCGGCGTTGGGATGGCCGATTTTGGTAGCCATCATTTTTGACATATTGTCCGGCTCTGGCCACATGCCTTTACCGATTTGGGCTTTTCCCTGTAAGCCGCAGGCGAGACCGATATCAACATTTTGATCTTCATAGGCGCCTATCCAGGTCATCGTTTTTAGCTGTGCTTTGGGGGCAAAGGGGCCGGCTTCCATCGAGGTGTGAATTTCATCTCCGGTGCGATCCAAAAAGCCGGTGTTGATAAATACCACTCGCTCTTTAGCGGCGCGGATACACTCTTTTAAGTTGACCGAGGTACGACGTTCTTCATCCATAATACCTATTTTTAGGGTGTTACGAGGTAATTTTAGGGCATCTTCAATGCGGCCAAATAATTCACTGCTGAAGGCCACTTCTTCTGGGCCATGCATTTTTGGTTTAACAATATTGATACTGCCGGCGGTTGAGTTTTGTAAGGCGCTGTTGCCGTTCAAATCGTGGATGGCAGCAAGAGCGGTGAGGATACCATCCATAATACCTTCGGGTACTTCGCAGCCGTCGCCATCTAAAATTGCCGGGTTAGTCATTAAGTGGCCTACATTACGTATGAACAACATACTGCGGCCTTTCAGTGTCAGCTCGCTGCCATCAATGCCGGTATAGACGCGGTCGGGGTTCAAACTTCGAACCACGGTTTTGCCACCTTTTTCCATAGACTGCTGTAGGTCACCTTTCATCAGCCCCAGCCAATTACGATAGGCCAGTGCTTTGTCATCGGCATCAACGGCAGCAACGGAATCTTCACAGTCCATAATAGTGGTAAGTGCTGCTTCCATTAAAACATCTTTAATACCGGCGCTATCGCGTTTGCCGATGTGATGATCGCGATCAATTTGAATTTCGAAGTGTAAATTATTGTGCTTGAGCAAAACGGCTGCTGGAGCATTAGGCTCGCCTTGATAGCCGATCAATTGGCTGGGTGTTGCCAAACTTACTTCGGCGCCGTCCAATAAGGTTGCGAACAATTGGCCATCGCGAATACTGTATTGGATAATAGATTCGTGAGAGCTGTCGGCCATTGGCGCGGCGTTGTCTAAAAAGCGGCGGGCATAGGCGATAACTTCATCGCCGCGAATGGGATTAAAGCTGCTGCCTTTTTCGGCGCCATTTCGTTCGGGGATAACATCGGTGCCATAGAGTGCATCGTAAAGACTGCCCCAGCGGGCGTTGGCGGCATTAAGCGCGAAGCGCGCATTCATAATCGGCACCACTAATTGCGGCCCCGCTTGTTCGGCAATTTCTGGCTCTACATTTTCAGTACTAATATGAAAGTCTTCACCAACCGCTACTAGGTAGCCAATCTCTGTCAGAAACTGTTTATAGGCAGTGCTGTCCGGTAGGCCTGGATGTTGCTGATGCCAGTTATCAATTTGCAGTTGCAACCGATCGCGTTTTGCTAATAAGGCTTTATTTTTAGGCCCAAGATCCGTCAAAATATTTTCAAATGATTGCCAAAAGTCGGCAGGCTCGATGCCGGTGCCGGGGATGATTTCTTCATTGACCAAAGTCAGTAGGCTGTTTGCAATTTGCAGTGTGCCGATTTTGCTGCGTGAGGTCATGTTGATAGGCCTTGTGCTTTGCGGTGAAGGAGATGTAGATGGTAGCTTATGGGTGAAATTTTACGGCGACAGGTATAATTTAGCCAATTTATCGTTTTCATAATCGCCATTTACATTATGAATAGCATAAGCGAATTAACCGTTTATGCTATTGCTTGCTGCGCTCAATGACTTTTTTGGCAACATCAACAATCAACCGTCGTAGCCAAGTGTGGCCGGGGTTGTGATGCAGCAGTGGGCTCCAAGCAATTTTGAGTTCAATGGGTACGATCGGAAAGGGCGGTGGTTTGATGGTTAGCAAGCTGTCCTTAGCGCGAATATGCCGGAGTGCAGCTTGCTTGGGTAGGGTGGCGATTAAATCGGGTTGCTCAGCAAGCAGCGCAGCTACTTGGTAATGGCGGGTAAATACGCGAATATGCCGACTACGGTCAATTTCTGCCAGCGCTTCATCAACCCGCCCCAGTCGTTGGATATCACCAGGGTTCATACCGACACCGACCCCCATGCCAGTCTTACTCACCCAAATATGCTGAGCCTTTAAATAGCTGTCGAGATTAAAGTCATCCAGCACAGGATTCTGTTTACTCATCAAACAGGTGAAGTTATCGCGCCACACATTAATTTGATGAAAGGACTGCGGTAAATAGTCGAAGCGGTTAATCGCCATATCAACCTTGCCCTTTTCGATATCTTGAAAGGTGACGTCACTGGGGGTGAGTATATCGAGCCGGATATTAGGGGCAATATCGCGAATTTCACCCAGCAAGGAGGGAATTAGGGTCGATTCGGCATAGTCACTGGCCATAATCCGAAATAATCGGTCGCTTTCTGCCAAGTTGAACTCGCTGGACGGCTGCACCGCCAGCTCAATATTGGACAGAATATTGCGGATTTGCGGCTGCAGTTCTTCCGCCCGCTCAGTCGGGGTCATGCCTTGGCTGGTGCGGATCAGCAGTGGATCATTGAACAAGTCACGCAGGCGGCGCAGGCTGTTACTCATAGCTGGCTGAGTAATCCCCAGTTGATCTGCGGCTTTGGTGACGTTCTTTTCGCGCAGTAATACGTCGAGGTAGACCAGCAAATTCAAGTCGATACGAGATATATTCATAAGATCAATAGTTTAGAGGTTTGCTATAACTTAGCTTGATTTAAGCAAAGTTTCTAGTACAGAATGCTATTGAGTATCCCTAGATCAGCGACTGGTATGGGTAATTATTTACCATTCGCTAGATAAATGCCGAAGATAATATCTATAAATTTCCTAAATTATGGTTCTAGGCGTACAGTTTACTCATCTTAGAACAGTCTTTATCAATACCGGGGAATCACCATGTCAAACTTCGACCAAGATATAAGCCAGCTTTCTTCTCTTTGTGCCGAGCAAGGCGAAACGTGGAGCGCTATTAACCCAGAGTATGCCGCGCGGATGCGTTACCAAAACCGCTTTAAAACGGGCTTGGACATTGCCAAGTACACTGCCGACATCATGCGCGCCGATATGGACCGCTATGATGCTGATAGCTCACAGTACACTCAATCATTAGGTTGTTGGCACGGTTTTATCGGCCAACAGAAAATGATTTCTATTAAAAAACATTTCAACAGTACTGATCGACGTTACCTTTACCTATCGGGTTGGATGATTGCGGCGTTGCGCTCTGAATTCGGTCCCCTGCCAGATCAATCAATGCATGAAAAGACATCTGTACCTAGCCTGATCGAAGAGTTGTACACATTCCTTCGCCAAGCTGATGCCCGTGAGTTGGGTGGTTTGTTCCGCAGCTTAGATGATGCTCGCGAAAAGGGTGACGAAGTTGCCGCTAAAGACGTGCAAAACCAAATCGATAATTTCCAAACTCACGTAGTGCCAATTATTGCTGACATCGACGCCGGTTTTGGTAATGCCGAAGCAACATACTTATTGGCCAAGCGCATGATCGAAGCCGGTGCTTGTTGTATTCAGCTAGAAAACCAAGTGTCTGACGAGAAGCAGTGTGGTCACCAGGACGGTAAAGTCACTGTTCCACACGAAGATTTCCTCGCTAAAATCCGCGCCGTTCGTTACGCGTTTTTAGAAATGGGTGTTGAAAATGGCGTTATCGTTGCTCGTACCGACTCATTGGGTGCTGGCCTCACTAAGCAAATCGCTGTTACTAATGAGCCTGGCGATTTGGGCGATCAATACAATGCCTTCCTTGATGGCGACTATGTTGAATCAGCGGCCGATATCGCCAACGGCGATGTACTGGTTAAAGCCGACGGTAAATTGCTGAAGCCTAAGCGCCTAGCCAGTGGTCTGTTTCAATTCAAAAAAGATTCCGGTGTTGACCGGGTAATACTTGATTGTATTACTTCATTACAAAATGGTGCTGACTTACTGTGGATCGAAACTGAAAAGCCACATGTTGGCCAAATCGGCGATATGGTTAAATCCATTCGTGAAGTAGTGCCTAACGCCAAATTGGTTTACAACAACAGCCCATCATTTAATTGGACTTTGAACTTCCGTCAGCAAGTATTTGATATCTGGTCAGAGGCCGGTAAAGATGTGTCTGCTTATGATCGTAACGGTTTGATGAGCGTTGATTATGACGAAACTGCTTTGGCTATTGAAGCGGATGAAAAGATCCGTACTTTCCAATCCGATGCGGCGCGCGAAGCGGGGATTTTCCACCACTTGATAACGTTACCGACTTACCACACGGCGGCATTGTCTACTGACAATTTGGCGAAAGAGTACTTTGGTGACCAAGGCATGTTGGGCTACGTTAAAGGTGTACAGCGCAAAGAAATCCGTCAGGGCATCGCCTGTGTTAAGCACCAAAATATGGCTGGCTCCGATATGGGCGACGATCACAAAGAGTACTTCTCCGGTGATGCAGCGCTGAAAGCCTCCGGTAAAGACAACACCATGAACCAGTTCGGCTAAAGTCGGCATAAGTTTCTATACCTTCCCGGTATACTAGGCGGCTTAGGCCGCCTTTTTTATAATTCAATTTTAAGGCCAGTGTTTACTGAAGCGGCTTTACGTTGGTGAACTGTGTTAATGAAACATGCAAATAGATTGCGTTAAAGAATTAAACTGACCTTAGCTTTAGGAGCCTAGCGATGCCTATTTCTACCCCTGACCTCTGCGATGAATTTGGCGATCAAGTTCAGGTTGCAGACCCTGTCTTTAAACACTATGGTGCATTACGTCGTTTTGGCGGCCAAGTGGTGACGGTTAAGTGCTTTGAAGACAACTCCAAAGTATCAGAATTGGTAAAAACCGCCGGTCAGGGGAGGGTATTGGTAGTCGATGGCGGTGCATCAAAGCGGCGATCGCTACTGGGCGATAATTTAGCCCGCGCTGCGCAACAAAATGGCTGGAGTGGTATTGTTATTTATGGTTCCATTCGAGATGTCGAAGATATTGCTGATATGGCGATTGGCGTGATGGCCTTAGGCTGCATTCCTAGAAAAACCGAGAAACGCAGTTTGGGGGATGTTGAGGTCAAGTTGCACATAGCGGGTTTGCGAATCAAGCCGGGCGACTATCTGTACGCGGATGGCAGTGGCGTGATTATCGCGGCTAGGGCCTTGATATAAAGTTGAAAAATTAGAAAGTTAAACAGTTATATAGATGATAAATATGTCTGAACTTGATGTCTGTTGTCACAACGGCATTGTGTTTTATAGAGAAATAAAAAGAGAGAGTTTTTATGATTAAATTAGGCATTATGCTGGGCTACTCTGGCAAGCAAGTTGTTGTACCTATTGATTTGGTTAAGCAGGCTGAAGCGTTGGGTTACGATTCCATTTGGACCGCCGAAGCTTATGGCTCCGATGCGGTAACTGTGGCGAGCTGGATATTGGCGCAGACCGACACCATCAATGTAGGGACTTGTATCATGCAAATGCCTGCGCGTACGCCGGCAATGGCGGCGATGACCGCGATGACTTTGGGTCAATTATCGAATAACCGATTTATTGCTGGACTGGGAGCTTCCGGTCCGCAGGTGGTAGAAGGTTGGCACGGTGTGCCCTATGGCAAGCCAATTACACGTACCCGCGAATATGTTCAAATCATGCGAAAAATAATGGCTCGCGAAGCTCCAGTTGAGTTTGATGGCAAGGTTTATCAACTACCGACGAAAGCGGAAGGTAGTACCGGTCTAGGTAAGCCGCTGAAATCTATCTTGCAGGGCGATTCTTCTATTCCAATTTATACCGCATCGATAACGCCTGCAGGTTTGGCCTGCGCCGCCGAAGTGGGTAATGGTGTCTTCCCGATTTGGATGAGCCCTGAAAAGTTCTCGGTATTGGAGCCGCATCTGAGCAAAGGTTTTGCCAAAGCGGGTAACGGTAAATCGTTGAAAGACTTTGATATCGCGCCAGGCGTAGCCGTGGTGTTAGGTGATGATGTTGATGCTTGCCGTCAGCCAGTTAAAGAAAACATGGCGCTATACATAGGTGGCATGGGCGCTAAAGGTAAAAACTTTTACACCACTTATGCCACTGCAATGGGTTATGGCGAGCAGGCGGAGCGGATTCAAGATTTATATTTGGCCGGCAAGAAAGCAGAAGCTATAGCGGCAGTGCCCGATGAACTGGTTGATGAAGTAGCGTTGGTCGGCCCAGAGGCTCGCATTCGTGAGCGTGCGCAGGCTTGGAAACAAGCGGGCGAGCGCAACGAAGTGGGCACCATGATGTTGCAAATTCAGCAGCCTGAGCTATTACCAATCATGGCGGATATTTTTAAATCCTAAACAAACTGCCGCTATTAATAGTGACTTAAAAGTTTGAGGGCAACATGGTTCAAATGCAGTTGATGCTTAAGCGGAGTGAATCGCTGTGGGTCTAAGCAATGCGCTGGGTTTGGCCAAAGTTATCCTGAATGGCTTTGATGCATTTTTTGGTGATTTTCAAAATATAACGCTGGGTGCGCAGGCGCGTTTTGAAAACGCGGATTGGCAGCAGGTACATTCAGCGATGAGTTATCGCTTAGAGATGTACAAGAAAAAAGTCAACGATGTAGCGGCGTTAGCCGACGGTATTGCTGGCGGCCAGTTACTTGACCGAGAATTATGGGTTGAGACCAAGCGACAGTATGCGGTGTTGGTCGAGTCACACAGTAATTATGAAATAGCCCAGACGTTTTTTAACTCGGTCTATTGCTATGTGTTCGAACACGAAAAAATTCGTGACTTGCATTCCTTTGTAGTGGCCCCAGATTTGTTACCCAAGGGCTTGAGTGACGAGGTTATCGTTACCGAGTATGCGGGCAGTAACGATGTTGGTGTTATTGTTAGGTCTATTCTGCAAGATAGTTTTTTTAATATTCCCTTCGAAGACCTCGATCGAGATGTTGGTCGCGTGGTCGCAGCGGTTAATAATCGTCTTCGTGCTCGCATTGAGAATGGCGAAGGAGTCAGACTGCAAGCGTTATGCTCCTTGTTTTATCGCAATAAAGCGGCCTACCTGGTGGGGCGTATCGTGTTGGATGATGACACCATGCTGCCGTTTGTTTTTCCCTTTTTAAATAATGAGCAGGGCGGAGTCTATGTTGATACCGTGTTGTTTTCGCCCGATGAAGTGAGTAAGTTATTCAGCTTTACGCGTAGCTATTTTATGGTTGATGCTTCGGTGCCATCTCAGTATGTGGAGTTTCTGCAAAGTATTATGCCGCAGAAAGAGTTATTTGAACTCTATAGTGCAATCGGTTTTGGCAAGCATGCAAAGACAGTTTTTTATCGCAGTGCTGTGGCGCGCTCAACTAAGTCCAGTGACGATTATGTCATCGCGCCGGGTATCAAGGGCATGGTGATGTTGGTGTTTACGCTCCCGTCTTTTGATTACGTCTATAAAGTGATTAAAGACCGCTTTACCCCGCCCAAAGATATGACGCGTGACGAGGTCAAGGGTAAATACAAATTGGTAAAGCGCTGGGATCGTGCTGGTCGCATGGCGGAAACCCAAGAATTTAATAATCTAGCTTTTGATCGCCGGCGCTTTTCAGATGAATTGATCGCCGAATTAGAAAAAGAAGTGCCGTCCTTGCTTGAGGTGCGGGGTAATGCCTTAATTCTCAAGCATGTGTATGTTGAGCGGCGGATGACGCCGCTCAACTTATATTTGAAAAACATCAGCGATGAGCAGCTGTTCTCGGTGATGGATGAGTATGGTAATGCCATTAAACAGTTGGCGGCGGCGAACATTTTTCCCGGTGACATGCTATTAAAAAACTTCGGTGTAACTCGGCATGGGCGGGTAGTGTTTTATGATTATGATGAGATTTGTCCGTTAGTCGAGTGTAATTTCAGGACTATTCCAGAGCCGAAAAATGAGCAGCAAGAAATGGCCAGTCAGCCTTGGTACGATGTCGCCGACAACGATATTTTCCCAGAGGAGTTCAGATTGTTTTTTTCCGGTAACAAGCGCGCTAGAGTTATCTTTGATCAATTACACCCCGATTTATATCAGACGGACTTTTGGGCGGGCTTACAACGGCAGTTGAGACAGGGAAAATTTGGCGACGTGTTTCCCTATCGCCGCCGTTATCGCTTTCCCCGCCCTGAGTAAGCGGGTTTTAGTGCGCAGTCTCTAGTCTTGTTTAATCGACCTCGGCTACGCATATGCATGCGCCTCAGTAGGTCCATTAGGCTGTTGAAAGCCGCTCTTGAGGCTTATCTGGTGGTGGACAGCAAGGCCGCTTTTGCGTACAATCGCCCGCCAAGTTAGACCGGTGTTCAGCAGCCCGGAAACCCGAAGTGGTCAATGCCAACAAAGGCTATAACCACGCTATATAGGGCTTAGATTTTAAAGCGAGATGAGGCTGTACCTTCATCTCGCTTTTTTACGGCTTGCTGATAGCGCCCGAGGGCGTTAATTATCGGTCCCACCTCATCTTTTTTCATGCGCTTTTTAGGAGGTTTGCTTGACGGTATCAGCCATTTTAGTCCTTGAAGACGGCAATATTTTTCGGGGAATCGCCATTGGTGCTAGTGGGCACTCGGTTGGCGAGGTGGTGTTTAATACCGCCATGACCGGCTATCAAGAGATCCTTACTGATCCCTCCTATGCGCGCCAAATTATTACCCTGACGTATCCGCATATTGGCAATACCGGTACCAACTCCGAAGACGAAGAGTCTGCTGACATTTGGTCGGCGGGTTTGGTGATTCGTGATTTGCCGCTGCTGGCCAGTAGTTTCCGTAACCAGCAAAGCCTACAAGACTACTTAATAGCCCGTAATATTATAGGTATCGCCGATATTGATACCCGCCGCCTGACTCGTATCTTGCGGGATAAAGGCGCGCAGAGCGGTTGTATTATGGCCGGTGATGATATCGATGAAGGCAAAGCCTTAGCGCTAGCAAAAGATTTTGCCGGCCTAAAAGGTATGGACTTGGCGAAAGTGGTTTGTACCAAACAGCCCTACAATTGGCAGCAAGGTAGCTGGGCATTACCCTCTGATAAGATGACCGGTGATAGCTATCGTGAGTACGCCGATGATGAGCTTAAATACCATGTAGTGGCATATGACTTTGGCGTTAAACGCAATATTTTGCGGATGTTGGTCGATCGCGGTTGTAAGCTAACCGTGGTGCCTGCCGAGACCCCCGCCAGTGAAGTGTTGGCGATGAGCCCTGATGGCGTGTTTTTATCGAACGGCCCAGGCGACCCAGAGCCCTGTCGCTATGCGATTGAAGCCATTCAGCAGATACTGAAAACTGAGATTCCTATTTTTGGTATCTGCCTCGGCCATCAATTATTGGCGCTTGCCAGCGGTGCCAAAACTGTAAAAATGAAGTTCGGACATCACGGTGCCAACCATCCAGTACAAAATATCGAAGATGGTACGGTGATGATCACCAGCCAGAATCATGGTTTTGCCGCCGATGAAGCGACCCTGCCAGATAATATCAAGGTAACTCACAAATCATTGTTTGATGGGTCCTTACAAGGTATTCATCTTACCGATAAGCCGGCCTTTAGCTTTCAGGGTCACCCCGAAGCTAGCCCGGGTCCGCAGGATGCGGGCCCCTTATTTGATCATTTTATTGAGCTTATTGAGGCGCGTGCCTAGATAAGTGGTCAGCTGTCTGAAAACAGGCAGCTGCAGCATTAAGTAAATTTTCGTCTGATGCCCGACTGTTAAACAGAGTTTTAAGCAACTATGCCAAAAAGAACCGATATAAAGTCCATTCTCATTCTCGGAGCCGGTCCTATCGTTATTGGCCAGGCCTGCGAGTTTGACTACTCCGGTGCGCAGGCTTGTAAAGCTCTGCGCGAAGAAGGTGTACGCGTCATTCTGGTGAACTCTAATCCGGCCACCATTATGACCGACCCGACGATGGCAGATGCGACCTATATAGAGCCGGTAGAATGGCAAACCGTTGCCAAAATTATTGAAATAGAAAAGCCCGATGCTATATTGCCGACAATGGGCGGCCAAACGGCGTTGAATTGCGCCTTGGATCTAGATCGTCACGGCGTGCTGGCTGAGCATGGCGTAGAAATGATCGGCGCCACCAAAGAATCTATCGACAAAGCGGAAGACCGAGATCTGTTTGACAAAGCCATGAAGCGTATTGGTTTAGAAACACCGCGTTCGGCTATTGCTCATAGCCTAGAAGAAGCACTGCAGGTACAGAGCCAGTTGGGTTTCCCATCGATTATCCGTCCTTCATTCACTATGGGTGGTTCCGGCGGCGGTATTGCTTATAACAAAGAAGAGTTTATTGAGATCTGTGAGCGCGGGCTTGACCTGTCCCCAACCACGGAGCTGCTGATTGATGAATCATTAATTGGTTGGAAAGAATATGAAATGGAAGTGGTGCGAGACAAAAACGATAACTGCATCATTATCTGTTCAATCGAAAATTTCGACCCTATGGGTGTGCATACTGGCGACTCGATAACCGTAGCGCCAGCGCAAACCCTAACCGACAAAGAATACCAAATCATGCGTGATGCCTCGTTGGCGGTACTGCGTGAAATCGGTGTAGAAACTGGCGGCTCCAACGTGCAGTTTGGTCAATGTCCAGATACCGGCAGGTTCGTCATTATAGAAATGAATCCACGGGTTAGCCGTTCTTCGGCCTTAGCGTCAAAAGCTACCGGTTTTCCAATTGCTAAAGTCGCTGCCAAGTTGGCGATTGGTTATACCCTGGATGAATTGCAAAATGACATCACCGGTGGCGCCACACCAGCCTCATTTGAGCCGGCGATTGATTATGTGGTCACCAAGATTCCACGCTTCACCTTTGAAAAGTTTGCCGAAGCAGATACGCGCTTGCATACCCAAATGAAATCGGTGGGCGAAGTGATGGCGATTGGTCGCACTTTTCAAGAGTCGATACAAAAAGCGTTGCGCGGTCTTGAGGTGGGTTCCTCTGGTTTTGAACACCAGCTTGATATCGATCGCCCTGATGCACGTGATCAGCTAATCAGCGAACTCACCAACCCGGGCCCCGAACGTATTTGGTATGTTGCAGATGCTTTTCGTGCCGGTATGAGTATCGACGAGGTCTATGGCTTCTCGAAAATCGACCGTTGGTTCTTGGTACAAATTGAGGATATCGTTAACAGCGAAAATGCCTTAAAAAGCAAACAACTTGCGCAACTGACGGCCGATGATATATATCGTTTAAAGCGTAAAGGCTTTTCTGATAAGCGTTTGTCAGTGTTGTTAAATGAAGACGAGTCAGAGGTGCGCGGTCATCGGCATGGCTTAAATATTCGTCCCGTTTATAAACGTGTCGATACTTGTGCAGCAGAGTTTTCTACCAGTACGGCGTATATGTACTCCACCTATGAAGAAGAGTGCGAGGCCGAGGTAACATCGAAAGATAAAATCTTAGTGTTGGGCGGTGGTCCAAACCGGATTGGGCAAGGTATTGAATTTGATTATTGCTGCGTACATGCGGCACTGGCGATGCGTGAAGATGGTTATGAAACCATTATGGTTAACTGTAACCCTGAGACGGTGTCTACCGATTACGATACCTCTGACCGACTCTATTTTGAACCAGTCACATTAGAAGATGTGTTAGAAATTGTTGATAAAGAAAAACCCAAAGGTGTGATCGTACAGTTTGGTGGTCAAACGCCGCTGAAACTGGCCCGAGAGCTAGAAGCGGCTGGGGTACCGATTATTGGTACCACCCCCGATGCTATTGACCGCGCAGAAGATCGTGAGCGCTTCCAGCATATGATTCAAAAGCTGGGATTGAAGCAGCCGCCAAATACGACGGTACGTTCAACCGAAGAAGCGGTGGATGCTGCCGCAAAAATCGGTTATCCATTGGTGGTGCGTCCCTCTTATGTTTTGGGTGGCCGAGCAATGGAAATCGTTTATAACGAAGATGAATTGCTGCGTTATATGACCGATGCGGTACAGGCCTCTAATGAGTCGCCGGTGTTACTCGATCACTTCTTAAATGCCGCGGTAGAGATTGATGTTGATGCGGTCTCGGATGGTAAAGAAGTTGTTATCGGCGCCATCATGCAGCATATTGAGCAAGCGGGTATTCACTCCGGTGATTCGGCCTGTGCTTTGCCACCATATTCCTTGGATGCGGCGCAGCAAGATAAAATGCGCGAGCAAGTAAAAGCGATGGCGGTTGAGTTAGGTGTCTGCGGCTTGATGAACGTGCAACTGGCTGAGCAAGATGGTGAGATATATATAATCGAAGTTAACCCACGCGCATCTCGTACGGTGCCATTTGTTTCCAAATGCATTGGCGTCTCGTTGGCGAAAGTTGCCGCGCGCTGTATGGCCGGCACAAGCTTGGCCGAGCAGGGTTTTACCGAAGAGCGTATCCCTAGTTTTTACAGTGTTAAAGAAGCGGTATTCCCGTTTAATAAATTTCCCGAGGTTGACCCTATTTTGGGTCCTGAAATGAAATCGACCGGTGAAGTTATGGGCATGGGTGATACCTTTGCCGAGGCCTATGGTAAAGCACAGCTCGGTGCCGGCGACAAGCTGCCACTATCGGGTAAGGCGTTTCTTAGTGTTCGTGAAGCCGATAAAGCAGGCGTTGTCGCCGTGGCTAAAAAGTTTTCAGCTCTAGGCTTTGATTTGGTTGCTACTCGCGGTACCCATAAGGTATTGGCTGATGCAGGTATTGATGCCCAGCTAATTAATAAAGTACAGGAAGGTCGGCCGCATATTGTTGATGCCCTGAAAAACGATGATATTCATTTAATTGTGAATACGACAGAAGGACGCAAATCAATTGCCGCTTCGTCTTCAATCCGTCGCACTGCGTTGGTGAAGAAGGTATTCTGCACCACGACTTTAGCCGGTGCCGATGCTGTCTGTGAGGCGATTACAGTTATTAAAACCGGAGCGGCTAAAGTGCGCCGATTACAGGACGTGCATGGGAGGACTTCTGCATGAGTGATAGAGTACCAATGACAGTGGCCGGTGAGGCCGCTTTAAGATCTGAGTTAACCAAGCTGAAAAGCGTAGATCGTCCGCGTATTGTGCAGGCAATTGCTATAGCGCGTGAGCATGGCGATTTAAAAGAGAATGCCGAGTATCACGCTGCCCGTGAGCAGCAGAGTTTTTGTGAGGGGCGTGTTCAGGAGCTTGAAGGTAAACTCAGCAATAGCATCGTGATAGATGTCACAACTATTCCTGCGTCCGGTAAAGTTATTTTTGGAGTGACGGTTTCTTTGATCAATTGCGCTACTGATGAAGAAGTTACTTATAAAATTGTAGGTGAAGATGAGTCGGATGTTAACAGCGGTAAAATTTCGGTGACCTCGCCAATCGCGCGGGCATTAATCGCCAAGGAAGAAGGTGATATAGCAGTGGTGAAAGCGCCAAGCGGTGATATCGAGTATGAAATTGATAAGATAGAACATCTTTAGCAACTGCTGATCGGATCAAAAAGAGCTGCCTACGAGCGGCTCTTTTTTTTGGCGGGTATTTTTAACGGTTTGCTATTACTGAGTGGTGATTAAGCTGCTTGTTAGCGGCGCCAATGGCCTTATCCATGGTTCGATTGCGAGGGCAGGGCTGATGTCGTCGATGGCTGCTTTTGCCTGTTGATAATCGGGGTATGCTCCGAGAATTAATAGCTGCAGCGGCTTGCCGTCTACGACTACGGTAACATTTAGCGGTGACAATTGTGGGTGCTGCTGTAAAAATTTCGCGATAGATTTATCTTCGGTTGCCGCAAGCAGTTGTACTGCTAAATAGTGGCCGGGATATTGACTCAACACGATCGGCTGGTTACTGGCTGTTGGCGTGAGCACTACTTGTGCCGCTGTGCTGACTTCAGGTTCTGTTTCGATGACGGGGTTTGATGTGGCAACAGCTAATGCATTTTTTTCAGCGACTTTACTGGCACTGGCGAGGTCTTCGCAAAGCCATTGCTGTTGATCGGACAAGCAGCGCCATTGTTTATTTTGATTGGCTTGTTGGGCCTGAGCAGCACCGGTCTCGAGTGGTCGCGCTGCAGTTGAACTGCCGGTAGAACTACAGCCCGTTAAAAACGGACTGATGACAATGATAAATATAAAAATTAATTTGTTCACGGCGGCTTATTGGCTGAAGATGTTGTCTTCAGCATAGACAGTAATGTTTCAGCTGACAATGTCGAATGCGCTAAAGCAATCGGATTAAGCTTTAGCATTCATCATGTCGGGGTGATAAATCGCCACTTGGTTCCTGCCGCCGTCTTTTGCACTGTATAGGGCCTTGTCAGCGCGGTCGATCAAGTTCTCTGCGCCTTCACCAATTTGGTAACGGGCGATACCGAAAGAGGCGGTTATGTTATTCAGTACCTTGTCTGAGTTTTTAATTTTAACCCGTAGTTGTTGTAATTTTAGTCTTAGGCTCTCGGCCACATCATGCGCATACTCGGTTGTGCTGTTGCTAATAATAATGGCAAATTCTTCGCCACCATAGCGGGCACCGATTGCATTGTCTGGGCTGTGGTCTTGAATCAATTCGCCCATCCGCTGTAACACACGATCACCAATAACGTGGCCATAGTCATCATTGAATGATTTAAAATGGTCGAGGTCGACTAAAATCAGATAGACATTCTCTGCCACACTATCGGTTTGTAATAGTTGATCGAGTTGGCGATCGAAGGCGTGGCGATTATAGAGTTGGGTAAGTTGATCGATAAAGGCACTTTTTTCGGCCTGCTGTAATTGGGTACGCAATGAGCTGATTTCATTGTTGGCTGTTTGCATATTGCTGATAAACGTCTGGTTGGCGGTGCGGATAGTTTCGCTGGTTGCAATAACGTTTTCGATTAAGGGGCCAACTTCTTCAATTGATTTAGCCTCACGTAGCATGTCTATATTTTCGGTTAGAGTATTGCTGAAAACTTCGCCACCGTTCATTGACCTTGATAAATGCTGAGCCAGTTCAGAGGCTAGCTCAGTAATTCCTTCGAGGGTCTTTTGATGGTCTTCAAGATGTTCGCTAATAATGTATTGAAAATATAAATCCTGTGCTTGCTCGATAGATAGCGTGCCATTATTGCCGACAATATTTTCTACAGCGTTGTTTAGTGCTGGCACATGGTTGGCGACATAGTTGTACCACAGGGTGTAGTTAACCGGGTTAGCGGGTAGTTGATGCTGCATCATATGCGGTATAGATTTTTTCAAATAGTTGGCAGCTGTGGCCAAGTTTTCGGGGTAGTTCATTAACAGCATCTCTGATACTTATCGTTATAATAGATGTGAGTCTTTGTTTACTTGTTAGACTGTAAGCTAAAATGTTGTTTTTGCAACTTATGCTGGGCGTGCAATTACAAATAAGGCGCTTTTTTTGTCTTTCCAGCGATATAGTGAGGTTTTGCTTCTTAGCGCTAATGATTAGTGATGACTTTAGTTATTAGAAGGCTTGGTTTAGTGTGTCTCGAAAGGGATGGATAGCTTGCGGTAAATAAAGGCCAAGATCCAAAGCGGCCCAATAAGCAAAAACTGTAAGTCTTTGAAGAATGATGGTTTTTTGCCCTCATAAGCATGGCCAATAAATTGCCCGATCCAAGTGATCACAAACAGGACTGCACATAGCAGCCATAGTTCGCTGGGACCGTAGCTGATATAACTTTCAAAAACCCAAATACACAATGCGACAATGACCACCATGCCAATGGTTAGGCTAAGTGACAGTGTTAAATAGAATATTAAGGACAGTGCAATTAATGGAATGGCAGCATTGGCCAAGCCGATGCTATGGAGGGCGCTGGGCAGCGGTAGTTGCCATAATAAGCCCAAAGTACAAAATAGAATAACAGGCACGCAAACGAAATGAATACGCTTATTGATTGGGTTTTGGTGCGTTTCACTATATTCGCTAAGCCATTGTTGTAACGATCGTTGTTGCATTGGACTATTCCTAAATTTGGGCGGCTGGAAGGGCTGTTGGATCGCTTGCAGTGGCTTCTTCGCTGGCTACTGCATCATCATCTGATTCCAAAATTGCTTCAGGTTTTGGCTTAGGAGCTGCGGTTACTTCAACAATAGGCTGCTTTTTCTCATTCTGTTCGACGCTGACCGCCTCGGCGCGTAAATAGATATCCTTGGAGCTAAGTTCAAACACCATATTGATTGCTTCGTCCCGGTGCTGGCTGCGAAACAGTATTTTAGGCTCACGACCACATTCCCACTCTTTTTTTTTGCTGGCATAATAGCCATCTTGGTTGCGGACTACATAAATATGGCTCATGGCGGATAGGGCTACCTGGTTGGCGATATTGAAATATGAACATTGTGATAATGGAGCGAAAACCAGTCCATTTTATCGCGAATTAAATGTTGCGGCCAGTGCTGTTTGCCAACAATAGGGGCAGTTAGCTCAGTTGCTTGATCAGCAGATCTTTGGCTTGATTGATTTGCGCCGCTAGATAATCACTACCACCGCGGTCGGGGTGGACTTTCTGCATCATGCTGCGGTGGGCTTTGATAATTTGCTCGCGGCTAGCGCCTTTGTTTAAGCCCAATACCGCCAGTGCGGTGCCTTCGTTAACCTCACCGTTATGGTCCGGGGTGCTGCTATAGCCCGATTGCTGCCAGTCATTACCAAAGCGGTGGTTGAGGTAGGTCATCAGCAGGCGAGCGGAATCAGTTTCTTGTTGGTGGCAATAGTCGAGCAGGTTTTGTAGCTGGCTCAGTTCCAAGCTGTCGAGTTGCTGGCCGGCAAAGGGGCCGCTAATCACTTCACCCTGTAGTTTCTCATTGCTGTGATCCATGATCATTTTAAGGATGCGGGTGGTCACTTCAGAGCTGTTGTTAGCGTTAGCACTAGGCTGAGGGCGGCTACGTAAATATTGCGGCAGCATCGGTAGGTAGCGGATCAACATGGGGCTATATCTGCGTACAAAAGGGATCATCGCGCCGATCATGGCTCCGATCCAATGGATGCGACCGGTGGCGGCCATCAACACCAACATAATGGCGAGGCTGCTCAACCCCAGTTTTATATAAAGCCCCTTGTGCTGATCTTTAGGGGTGTTTTTATACATCTGGATCATAGTCAGCAGAGCGATGATGAGAGCGATCAGTATGATAAGGCGTGCCATGAGTGTGCTTCTGTCCTGCTGCTGAACTGAGCGGCTAAAAATTAGCGGCTCAATTGTTGTAATAACTGTTTTGCCGCTGGCGATTGTAACCGCTGTAGCGCTTGAGTCCCACCGCTAGCGAATGTGGCCGCGGCACTGAGCCAATCAGCAAGTTGGCCAGCGCTGCTGTGATCAAATTGGGCATAGGCGCCTTTGCTGACTTTCGCCATTTGCTTGAAGCAGTCACGGGCATTGCTATCGTGGCCATCTTGAAAAATAAACAAGGGCACGCCTAACAAACCGAGTTGGCCAGCTTTACCACAGAGGGTGTCGACGTTTTCTTCTACCGCGTCGGCGATGATCACCACGGCATGCACGGCTTGCTGATGGCTTTCTTTCAGGCAGTGGTCTAGTAAGCGACGTAGTTGGGTAAAGCCGCCTAGGCAGCTTACGGCATTCATTTTTTGCAACAACTTGCCGCTATCTTGCAGCCAAGGGCTGGCGACAAATTCGATTTCACCGCGGTAATAACACAGCTGCAGTTGCAGGCCACCTAATTGGCTGCTGGCGATAAACAGTTGTGACTGTATTTTTCGCGCTTGAGCCCAGCTGGCTTGCCGGCTGGCGGTGGCATCTAGGGCAAAAATCAATCGCCCAGGATTGCTGACAATGTCGCTGCGACGTTGCGGCAATTGTTCTGCCTTGCCCAGAAATTGGCTCAGAGCTAGGTTATTCGAGTGTTTTTTGTCGGGGTTTTTTTCGGTCATGCCGTTGCGCCTGAGTCGAGTCTTCAGGAGTAGATGATTAATGGCGATAACATAACATAGATATAATGTGAGGCCAGTTTTGCCTCGAAAAAACAATGGTTGGGTTGTTTGAGATAACTTATTGGAACTAGCTGTTAGGTAATAACTTATGGGTGCTAGGAAGGGAGGTGAGTAACCAGCGGCTCTGCTAGTGCAGTTGTGGCCGCCAATCTTTGAGTTCAGTTAAATAATGTTGCCGTAATTGCAATTCTTCAATCAATGAATGCTGCTGGTGTTTATCTTTGCTGCTGCAATGCAGTAGTTCCCACAATTTACGACTACAGAGATTTTTGACATTGATGGTTGGCGGAGAGCCAGGGTTTTGATTATTCATGATGTTCCTTTACGTTAAGAGTTCGAAAAGGATTATTGCTTGTTGATGTGACATATTGATGACAATCCCATGGTTTATACCGACAAACCAGTGAGGCGGGTATGTCGGTATAAGATGTACCTAAAGCGCAGTATTACTCTTCGCTTTGACCCTTCGGTAGACGGATGCCAGTGCTTTCTACGCTATAAAGGCCTAGCGCTGTGGAGCTTGCGCCGCTAGCAAATGCGTCATTAATAGTACCGGTATTGCTGCTGGCGTTAATCACTGACAGGCTTAGAGCCGGCGTATTTTCTTCGGTTTCAGACTCTGTGCGGTTGGGATCATTTGGAAATGCATCGGCATTATCGCCTACGCCATCGCCGTCAGAATCTACTGATTCATTAGCATCGTTAGGGAATAAGTCGCTGTTATCACCCACGCCGTCGCCATCAGAATCTGTGGACTCGTTAGGGTCATTAGGGAATAAGTCGCTATTATCGCCCACGCCATCGCCATCTGAGTCTGTGGATTCGTTAGAGTCATTAGGGAATAAGTCGCTGTTATCGCCCACGCCGTCGCCATCGGAATCTGTTGATTCGTTAGGGTCATTAGGGAATAAGTCGCTGTTATCACCCACGCCGTCGCCATCAGAATCTGTGGACTCGTTAGGGTCATTAGGGAATAAGTCGCTGTTATCGCCCACGCCGTCGCCATCGGAATCTGTTGATTCGTTAGGGTCATTAGGGAATAAGTCGCTGTTATCGCCCACGCCGTCGCCATCGGAATCTGTGGACTCGTTAGGGTCGTTAGGGAATAAATCACTGTTATCGCCTACGCCGTCATTATCACTGTCTAATTCGATACTGCCGCCAGCATCGATGATGGGATCACGATCACTGGTGATTTCACCAAAGTTTTGGATGTCGCCTTTGGCTCTCAGGCGAACCAGTCTTTTACCTTCGATGCTACCGCGACTGGATAAGTTGGCGTCAGAGTCGACCAAAATCACGCCTTCACTTTCGATATTACTGCTCTCGCTCAGGACGATGTCACCGCCCTCTAAATAGGTTTTGAGCTGGATATTATTGTCGGCGCTGATAGCGCCGGCATTACTAATACCACCGATAGCATTGAGCGCTTGTACGGTATTACTCGCCACTAGCTGAGAGTTTTCTCCGAGCGTAATATCGCCGGGGCCATACCCTAATAATCTAATGGTACCGCCGACAGTGCTAATACTGGTGGCGGTGATAATACCGTCACTGTTGATAGCATTGTTGAAAACGCCTTCGACGTCCCTAGCTTGCAGAAGTACCATGCTGCTGGTGATATCGCCGCTATTGGAGATAGCGTCATTTAAACCATTACTGTTGCTATCGACACCGTCGATAAGGGCAAAACGCATCAGGCCGTCGCCGTCAAAATCTAAGGTAGCTGACTTGCCCGACATCAATGTGACGGAGCCCAGTTCAGCGACAATCAAACCGCTGTTTTCAACGGAGTTACCAATCAGGCCTACGCCTTGAGCTGATGCGTTTAGGGTGCCGCGATTAATAATCGCGCCTTCACCGTCGGCACTAAATGAGTAGACGTCATCGTCGAAAAAGTCGCCGTCGCTAAGATCCATGCTACTGGCAACCAAGCTGCCAACATTAATCACTGCGTTTTCGCCAAAGAGTATGCCATTAGCATTGATCAGCATGACTTGGCCGTTAGTGGCTGTGAGTAAACCGTTTATCGTGCTGGGGTTAGCGTCGAGAATACGATTGAGAATAGTGAAGTTGCCGCCCCCCGCTCGTTGGTAAGTAACGCTTTCACCTTCGGCAACATTAAAACTGTCCCAGTGAATAATAGCCTTGGCGGCATTTTGTATTACCGTGGTATCAACCCCGGTATTAACCGATTGAATATTTTGGTTGGGGTTTTGCACGCTAATATGTAGTTGCGGCTGGGCAATAGATGGCAGGCTAAAAATTGCCAGCATTGCGCCACTAATGGCGACCCGAGAGAGCTGGCTAATAATACCGGCTAAGGGTTTTACGTTGCTCGATAATACGGTGTTTGATTGCATATTCATCGTTACTACTTATCCTCAGGTTTACAGTTATTGATGTTGCTGCTTGAGCATCTCATGACATCAATAATTTAAAATTCAAATCCGGTGGTGAGCCAGTATTGTGGGTCGTCGCCGTTGCTGGCGTCGCGGCTGCCTAATGGCGTGGCAACATCTAAGCGAATATAAAAGACATCCGGCAAGCGGAAATTAAGGCTTATGCCGGCGCCGGATATATCGATATCTTCTTTAAATGCTTGCGGAGCTTTATTGAGTTCGCCTTCGGCATAGTCAGCAAACAACGACACTTGTAAAACTTCGCCCCAGTTGCGGCCGGCAAATGCAGGTTGGTTGGCAAAGCCTGGCGCATTTATAATCCACTCTAGGCTGGTAAAAAATGCAGTGTCACGGACATATTCTGATACCGGGTAGGCGCGCACTGAATTTGGCCCGCCCATGGCATATTGTTCTAGCGACGACAGTGGGTCGTTAGATACTTGCCCTGCTATGCGGATCAATAAAGAATGATTGTTGCCCAGTGATTGCAGCCGACTATAGCTTGCCGCCGCTTTGTTAAAATCACCGCCGATAGGGTTGCCATTGCGGTCGAAACGCAGTGGATTGCCATCGCCATTGCTGTCCATCGAGCCAAGTACATCATCCAAGCCAGTGCTGATGGTGACTACGCCGCGATTGATACCGCCGCCGGCTTTGCTATCAATTGAATCAAAGCCTGCTTCGAGGGCGATGACGGTAAGTTTGTCTTCGCCAATGTCAATGCCTGCGCTTTTAACAGACGCTTGCTTGGTGCTGAGACTGGCCTTCAAATAGCGATTAAACGTTCGGCTTCGATCTAATGAATAGCGTCCATAGAGATTAGTTTGTTCGGTCTCGCCCTCAAGATCGAACAACGCGGCGGCTTGTTGTCCAATGGTGTAATCGTTGTTGCTGTAGCTCAGGCCCACCGAAAAAGCAGGGGTGAATAAAGGCAGTTCATAGGCTAGCGAGCCATAGAGAGAATCTTCTGGATCAAAGGTTTGTAATAATGTGGCACTTAGGCGGTCGCCGTTGCCACTGACATTGTTCCAGTTGAGGTTAGCGATCAAGCGTTCGCGGCCAGTGGTTTCAACGCCGTAGTTGTCGGCCATGATGCTGCCATCAAAACGTTGCTCTTGTTCAGCGTTAAGTATCAGGTCGGCTTCACCGATATTGCTGCCGGGGCGAAAGATACCGCCAACGGTAATACCGGGTAAATCATTGACGCGCAGCAGGGCTGTTTCCATATCGGCCAATTTTAAGGTTTGGCCGCTGGAGTAATCTATTGATTCTACCAGTAGCTGCTCATTATAAAGCGCGTTATTAGCGGCAGTTACTTTGCCTAGCCGGCCAACTAATACGCTGATATTGACCACGCCATCGTTGACGTCTTGCTCGGGGATATAGGCCTTGGCGAGAATATAACCCTGCTCGCGGTAGCGTTGGGTAACCAAATTGGCGACTTGTTGCAGTTGGCCGATAGTAAAGCCTTCGCTATGGTCTAGACGTTGTTGCTCTAACAGCTTGAGAAATTCAGTGCGGTTAATATCTTGCGGGTGATTTTCAAAAGTGCTGAATTGAAATTGTTTGACCATAACCACAGGGCCTTCATCCACATCTAAGGGGCGCTCAGAAACTGGGGGCAGCGTGATATTGGGTTGCTCTGTTTCCGGTGGAAATGAAGGGCGTTGCAATTGAGGTTGCACGCCGCCGGGGGTGACGCTGCCAAAGCCCTGAGCAAAACTGCTGTTGCCACCCACGGTAGAAATCACCAGTAAGCTGGTGGCGAGTCCTCGAGAAAGCAGGTTGTTGAATCCATTGGTGGAAATGTTAAGCAGCTTCATTGATGGCCTCTATCATCTATAGATCGGGTAGTGATATTAAGTGTAAATCGAAACGTTGCTGACACTGTGTGGTGTTAACGGCGGTGTTTATTGCTCGTTTTTGTTAATTCTTGATACGCCTGTACTTACTAGCACGACTTATACCATAAATTTTAAGCAATTGATTTATATGACTATTGTTGAATTTATGGAAGCTTGATTTTCGCGAGTGTCAAATAATCCGACAACGAATATAGCTCTCGATTAGTGGCAGCTAGCGGGGCTTTTTTGGTAATATGTTACAGCCTGCAAGATCGTAGCGCTTTTTTTGTAAACAATGTTACAAAGATAATTAGCGTTGCCTATAGCGTTTAGCGAAGGCCTATATTTTTTGAGGCAGCTGTCGCTATATTGCTATTTTCGGCGGGCGTCGATATCCTTTACAAGTAACTTATAGCGGCTGCCGGTTGCTGCTCTAAGAGTCCCAAATATTGGGCTTTGCTGATAGTTGTCATGTTTCTTGCATTGTTTTAACGTACAAAACAGCTTTTTGGCGACTTGTTAAAAATGAGCCGATAACAGCAATTGGCTAATAGTGAGACCGGCTATTAAATAGCTGCCGAACCTTTGAGGAAGAATAATGTTAAAGCGCATATTGTTTGTCGCAGTGCTTAGTCTGCTAATGCCGTTGAGTGCTATTGCGGATGTAGTGTTGTTTGTCC
>JBNMPW010000018.1:0-29592 GCA_051277205.1 Oceanicoccus sp.
GAAGCCTACACTAAAAAGCCAACCGTTTATCACTCAAAATGCTGATAACCCTGCTGATTGAAAACTAACGACTCACCTAATGAGTCAAGACAAAACACGGCTTCATTACCCGCAACTACCATCTGCCCCAATTCTGTTACCGGCACTGAGAACCGTTCAGCACAGGCCAATATTTGCTGACGGCACTTGGCGGGTGCGGTAAAACACAATTCATAATCATCGCCACCACAAGCTGCATACTCGACCGCTTGATCGAGTGTAACCAATTCTTGCAGAGTTGGCGACAAGGGTAAAGCCGCACTATTGATGAGCGCCGACAAATCCGAAGCAGTAGCGATATGCCCCAAATCTGCCAGTAGCCCATCTGAAATATCAATCGCCGCCGTCGCAATGCCGGTAATAGCTTGGGCAAAACCCAAATGAATAGTGGGCTGATAATAGCGCGATAATAGAAACTGCTGCTGCTGTTTATTGGCGCTTAAACGCTGCTCGATAAGCGCCAGAGCCGCTGCCGCATCACCCAATGAGCCGGTAACAAAAATACTATCACCGGCCTGAGCGGTTGAGCGTCTCAATGCATTGCCGCTAGTAACAGTGCCATGCACTTGCAGTGTAATCGTTAAAGGACCTGCTGTGGTATCGCCACCGATCAACGCAATGTCGAACTCTTTAGCCGCAGCATCCAAACCGTCACTAAAAGGCTGCAACCAATCTGTATTTACTTGCGGCAAGGTCAGCGCCAAGGTAAAAGCTAATGGTGTTGCCCCCATGGCGGCAAGGTCACTGACAGATACCGCTAATGCGCGACGAGCAATATCATAAGGGCTGGCATTGCTAGGGAAGTGTCGATCGGCAACCAGAGTATCAATCGATAATACTAACTGCTTGCCGACCTCGACATTCAATACCGCGCAATCATCACCAACCGAGAGTGCCACTGAAGAACCAACAGCGTTGGCTGATGATCTGGCTGTGACTGGAGGGCTGATGGATGTAGGACCAATATTGGCAAAGAATTGCGCGATCAATTTAAATTCGGTGAGTGAGTCGCGACTGGACATGCTAACGCCTTCAGTTTACTAACGGTTGGCGTTAATTTCGACAGTTCTGGCGGTTTGCGCAAGCTTGTCTAACACCCCATTAATATATTTGTGACCATCAGTGGCGCCAAATTTTTTCGCCAATGACACCGCTTCATTAATAGCAACTTTATAGGGTATATCAATGCGTTTAATAAGCTCGTAGCTTCCCAGACGCAGCAGGGATAATTCGATTGGGTCAAGATCTTTAATATCGCGATCTAGGTGTGGGGTAAATGCGGTTTCGAGTTCACCTAAGTTGGCGGGAACCTGATGAATAATATCGTGAAAATACTCAACATCTACTTTTGTAAAATCATAGTCGGCTAAAAACTGTAATTCGATTTCGCGTAATGGGTCTTTGGTCATCTGCCACTGATAAAGCGCCTGCATACCATAATGCCTAGCTTTGCGGCGGGCTGACGGATCGAACTTCTGCCTTGCTGTTTCAGTTTTCTTAGTCACTGCATGATCACTCTTAACTGGCTAAAGAACACAAGGGAGGCATGCTCCATTGTCATTAATTTTAAAAAAAGCGGCGGTTATATACTCGCCTGTAAGCACAGCATCTCTAAGACACAGGCGGCAGATTCTTCGCCTTTATTTTCAGCGTTATCACCAACACCACAGCGCAGCAGTGCCTGTTCTTCATTATCAACCGTCAACACGCCAAAGGCGATTGGTAGACCCGTATCGAGACTTACCCGCATCACGCCGCTGGAGCACTCCCCCGCTACGTATTCAAAATGTGGAGTGCCTCCTCGAATCACTGCGCCCAAAGTAATGATGCCATGGTATTTTTTACTGGCGGCAACATGCTGACACGCCAAAGGTACTTCATAGGCACCAGGACACATCATCACCTTGATATTTTGTTCCGCGATACCGTTGTCAGTTAAATGTTGCTTAGCCGCCGCCAACAAATTATCAACAATAAATTTGTTCCAGCGAGTCACCACAATAGCGATTTTTTTATCTTGCAAAACCGCGGCATCATATTTGGGAGTATCTATGCCTTTCATTTTCTAATACCTTTTTATGACGACATCGCAGCTACAACACGTCAACATGTCAACAACACTGACTAAGATTGGTCCGGTGCCACGAAATCTACAACCTCAAGGTCAAAACCGGAAATTGCATTGTATTTAATCGGCGCACCCATTAATCGAATTTTACTGACGCCAACATCCCGCAAAATTTGCGAACCCAAACCTACGGTTAAATAAGTGCTGGTACCATTATCGGAGGTGGTAATTGGCGCTGGTTTTTTTCCCATCGCTATATCAATACTGGCGATCACTTCATCTGGCGATTCAGCATGCGCTAACAGCACCACGACTCCGCTGCCCTCTGTTGCTACTTTTTGTAAGCACCGCTGCATATTCCAACTCGGATTTTCGCTGGGCTGGGTGCCAAATAAATCTCTTACCGAAGACGGTAAATGCACTCGTACCAAGGTAGATTCATCCTGCGCTACATCACCTTTTACCATCGCATGATGAATATCACCGCTGAGTAAATCTTTATAGCTATGCAACATAAAATCGCCATGATCGGTGTTGACCGGGCCTTCGCTAATTTTTTCGATGGTGCGCTCATTGATCACACGATATTGAATTAAATCAGCGATGGTGCCTATTTTTAAACCGTGCTGAACAGCAAACTTCTCTAACTCGGGGCGCCGTGCCATGGTGCCATCTTCATTCATAATTTCAACAATAGTACCCGAGGCTTCAAAGCCAGCCATCCGCGACAAATCACAACCGGCTTCAGTGTGGCCGGCACGAGTCAATACGCCACCGGGTTGCGCCATGATCGGGAAGATGTGACCTGGCTGGACGATATCGACCGGTTTAGCGCCACGGGCAACAGCCGTACGTACGGTATGAGCGCGATCAGCTGCTGAAATACCGGTAGTCACTCCCGCTGCCGCTTCGATTGACAAGGTAAAGTTGGTACCAAATTGCGCGCCGTTGGCGCCCTCGACCATTAATGGCAGATCCAGCTGACGACAGCGATCTTCGGTCAATGTTAGGCAAATCAGACCGCGGGCATGCTTGGCCATAAAGTTAATATCTTGTGGCTTCACGCATTCGGAGGCCATTACCAGATCACCTTCGTTTTCACGATCTTCATCATCCATCAGAATAACCATTTTACCCATACGAATATCTTGGATCAGTTCTTCAACGGTATTAAGCGACATGTCGTTACCTTTGGTTTTTTATAAAACATTACGGACGAGCCGCTTTTGCATCAATACGCCAGTCATCACCGACCGGCGTAATTGCCTCAATCTGTAAACGCTGTTGCTGCGCCATGGTGTCTAAGGGCAACTGTAACAACGGCCTGGCGCTACTACCTAATAAGGTCGGCGCCATGTAAATATGATATTGATCAACCAAGCCCGCCTGCGCAAAACTACCCGCAAGGGTCGCACCTGCTTCAATCATCACTTCATTACAATCGCGCGCTGCCAACTCGACCAGCAATTGAGATAAATCAACACGACCATCGGCCGCCGGACAATAAATAACTTCGGCGCCCGCTTGCTCTAGCGCTTGTTGCGCAGCATGATTTTGTTGCGCAGCAACAATCAATACTTTACCCGTTTCACACAGCAGTTTAGCGTTAACCGATAACCGCAGTGTTGAATCTAACACCACCCTTAAGGGTTGCTGCTCCACTGCCAACGCCGCCAACTCAGGCGTCAGTGGCAGCTCATCGGCGCGCACTGTCAGCGCCGCATCATCATCAATCACTGTGTCCACACCGCTGATAATGGCACAACTACGGGCCCTTAAGGCTTGTACGTCACGGCGCGCCTCAGCGCCGGTAATCCATTGGCTTTCACCCGATGCCATCGCCGTGCGACCATCGACACTCATCGCCATTTTCAAGCGCACATAGGGCTTGCCGTTTTCCATGCGCTGAATAAAACCTGGGTTGAGCGCTCTGGCTTGCGACTCTAATAAGCCAACTTCAACCATAATGCCGGCTTGCTCTAGGGCGGCAATACCACGACCGGCCACCAAGGGGTTGGGGTCGCGCATTGCAATAACCACTTTCGCCACTTTCGCCGCAATTAATGCATCACAACAAGGCGCTGTTTTGCCGGTATGACTGCAAGGCTCCAAGGTCACATAGGCGGTGGCAGCAATGGCTTGCTCACCAGCCTCAGCCAAGGCATGTATTTCAGCATGCGCTTCACCGGCTCGAATATGGTAACCCTGTCCAACCACCTTACCGGCTTTTACCAGCACACAACCAACCCGCGGGTTTGGCGATGTGGAGTATAAACCACGCTGCGCCAGATCAATGGCCAACTGCATTGCATGCTGTTGGTCCATGAGTGTTACGCCTGTTCCGAATCAGTGGAGCTGTTTGGCTCTTTCGCTAAACGGTCAATCTCATCGCGAAATTCGGCAAGATCTTTAAAATCACGATATACCGATGCAAAGCGCACAAAAGCCACTTGATCAAGATTTTTCAAATGATCCATAACCAACTCGCCGACCACCAACGACCGCACTTCACGCTCGCCCATAGCCTGTAAAGCATGCTCGATCTGGGTCAGTACCGCTTCAATTTTTTCAATACTCACTGGCCGCTTTTCTAATGCTCGCAATAAACCAGCGCGCATTTTTTCTTCGTTATAAGGCTCGCGATTACCATTTTGTTTAATAATTCGCGGCATTAATAATTCGGCCGTCTCATAGCTGGTAAAACGCTCGGAGCAGGAGGTGCATTCGCGACGGCGACGCACCTGACCACCTTCGGCCACCAGTCGAGAATCAATTACCTTGGTATCATCGTGGGAACAAAACGGACAGCGCATAATAGAGCCCTAAAGTTGCCGCTAAAAAACAGGCCAGCATTGTAGCAGTTTCACCGCCGAGCACTAGGCCACTGAAACTCGGCGATTATTTATAAGCTATATAAACTCAGGTTATTTATAAACCGGAAAGCGACCACAGACTTCCAGCACTTTCGCCTTCACCTTTGGAATAACTTCTTCGCTATTACCGGCTTCCAAAGAATCCAGCACATCGCATATCCAATGAGTTAACTGGCGCGTTTCTTCTTCAGCAAAACCGCGAGTCGTAATCGCTGGGGTACCGACGCGTAATCCAGAGGTAACAAACGGTGAACGCGGATCATTCGGCACAGCGTTTTTGTTAACCGTAATGAAGGCATCGCCCAACGCCGCATCAGCATCTTTACCGGTGTAGTCTTTGCCGATCAAATCAACCAACATCAGGTGATTTTCAGTACCGCCAGAAACAATCTTAATGCCGCGCTCAATAAAGGTCCCCGCCATCACTTTGGCGTTGTCGATAACCTGTTGCTGATATTGTTTAAACTCTTCTGAGGCTGCTTCTTTAAAACTGACAGCCTTGGCGGCAATCACATGCATCAACGGACCACCTTGGCCACCAGGGAATACCGCCGAGTTAAATTTCTTTTCCAAAGCTTCGTTATGCTTGGCGATAATTATACCGCCACGAGGACCGCGCAGAGTTTTGTGCGTCGTTGAGGTGACCACATCGGCAAAGGGTACTGGGTTGGGATAAAGACCCGCCGCCACTAAGCCTGCAACATGAGCCATATCGACCAAAAGATAGGCGTCTACTTTATCGGCTATTTCACGGAACCGCGCCCAATCAACGATACCTGAGTAGGCAGAAAAGCCCGCTACGATCATTTTCGGCTTATGTTCAAGAGCCAGTGCTTCGACCTGATCGTAATCGATCAAACCGGTTTCGTTATTGAGACCATATTGCACCGCGTTATAAATCTTACCGGAAAAGTTTGGCTTGGCCCCGTGAGTCAAGTGACCACCGGCATCCAGACTCATACCCAATACCGTATCGCCAGCCTCTAACAGCGCTAGATATACCGCCGAATTAGCCTGTGAGCCAGAGTGTGGCTGTACATTGGCGTAATCGGCACCGAACAAGGCTTTAACCCGCTCAATCGCCAGCGTTTCGGCCTTATCAACAAACTCACAACCGCCATAGTAACGCTTGCCGGGATAGCCCTCAGCGTACTTGTTAGTCATTGACGTGCCTTGCGCCTGCATGACTCGCGGGCTGGCGTAATTCTCCGAGGCAATTAGCTCGATATGCTGCTCTTGGCGCAGATTCTCTTCACCAATAGCGGAGAAAATCTCATCATCAAAACCTTCAATTTGCATATCTTTAGTAAACATTGGCAACCCCTGTTTGAATGGAATACATATGGCTATAAGTGTGTCTTTTTGAGCAGCCGTATGGGCGGCTCAATCAATCTCCGCAATAGCATTGGTATAGCTGTGATAAATTAAGGCGCGCATTGTACATTATTGATGCGATTTAGGCAGCTCCTAAACGCTATTTTTCCAGTCATTTGCTGCTCGCAAGACGATTGCTATTGACGGCAGTATTATGTACCTTGCCGATGTTGATAAGGGCGCATGAGCGCCAATAATCGCCATCTTTCAGCAACAGGTTACTATTCATGGCTCAGTACGTTTATACGATGAATCAAGTGGGCAAAGTTGTCCCACCAAAACGTGAAATTCTCAAAGACATCTCGCTGTCGTTTTTCCCTGGCGCCAAAATTGGCGTACTGGGCCTAAACGGCTCGGGTAAATCGACCCTGCTTCGCATTATGGCCGGCGTCGACACCGAATTTAATGGCGAAGCACGGCCGCAGCCAGGCCTCAAGGTGGGCTATTTATCACAAGAACCTGAGCTTGACCCTACTAAAGATGTACGTGGTAATGTCGAAGACGGACTTGGCGAGGTGGTTAACGCCCAAAAAGAGCTAGAAGAAGTCTTTGCAGCCTATGCTGAGCCCGATGCCGATTACGAAGCGCTGGGGAAACGCCAAGCCGATCTGGAAAACATCATTCAGGCCGCCGACTCGCAAAATCTTGAACACAAGTTGGAAGTCGCCGCTGACGCCCTGCGCCTGCCGCCCTGGGATGCCGATGTCACCACACTTTCCGGCGGTGAGCGTCGTCGAGTCGCACTTTGCCGACTACTGCTATCCAACCCAGATATGCTGCTATTAGATGAGCCCACCAACCACTTGGATGCTGAGTCGGTTCATTGGCTGGAACAATTTCTCTGCGATTATCCCGGTACCGTGGTAGCAATTACCCACGATCGCTACTTTCTCGATAACGCCGCTGGTTGGATTTTGGAGCTCGATCGCGGTCGCGGCATTCCCTATGAAGGCAACTATAGCGACTGGTTAGAGCAAAAAGAACAACGCCTGCAACAGGAGTCGAAACAAGAAGCTTCGCATCAGAAAACCGTGAAATCGGAATTGGAGTGGGTGCGTTCAAACCCCAAAGGCCGCCGCGCTAAAAACAAAGCACGGGTATCTCGCTTCGAAGAGCTGCAATCACAAGAGTTTCAAAGTCGCGCCGAAACCAACGAAATATATATTCCACCCGGCCAGCGCTTAGGCGACAAAGTTATCGAAGTGAATAACGTTGGCAAATCATTCGGCGGCGAGATGCTATATGAGAACCTCAGTTTTAGCGTACCCAAAGGCGCCATCGTTGGTGTAATCGGCGGTAATGGTGCCGGTAAATCTACCCTGTTTAAGATCATCGCCGGCCTCGAACAGCCCGACAGTGGTAGCATCGAGCTGGGCGAAACCGTTGACCTGATCCACGTCGAGCAGTTGCGCGATGCACTTGATGGCAGCAAAACCGTCTGGGAAGCCGTTTCTGACGGCAATGATATTTTACAAATCGGCGGCTACGAAATACCCTCCCGCGCCTATCTCGGTCGCTTTAACTTTAAAGGCTCAGACCAACAAAAACGGGTCGGTGATCTGTCCGGCGGAGAACGCGGCCGCCTGCAATTGGCTTGCACCCTGAAACAAGGCGGCAACGTTTTACTGCTAGATGAGCCATCAAATGATTTAGATGTGGAAACCTTGCGAGCACTGGAAGAAGCGCTGTTAAGCTTCCCGGGTTGCGCCATGGTCATCTCCCATGACCGCTGGTTTTTAGACCGCATCTGCACTCATATCTTGGCTTATGAAGGCAACAGTGAAGTGGTATTTTTTGAAGGTAACTACAGCGAGTACCACGAAGACTTTATCACCCGCAAAGGTGAAAACGCCTTACCGCAAAGGGTGCGTTATAAAAAACTAAAATAAATCCTCGCCGCCAGACTGCTCACTATAACTGCTAGAGTGAGCAGCTAGCCTTAGCCCGCTGGAAGAGCAACCATTATGACTACAGCTATCAACGAACGAAGACATTTCAGCCGCATCAGCTTTGATTGCTTAACAACGATTAACCAAGCCGGCAAACAATGGTCAACCTCACTTATCGACATTTCTTTAAAGGGCTTGCTGGTCGCAGTGCCTGCGCAATGGGATGCAGATGACGGGCAAGTTTTTGAAGTAGACATTGCCTTAGCCGATGACACAACTATCAGCATGACCGTCAACTGCCGACACAGCAATGATGACCAACTCGGCTTCGAATGCCAGCACATTGATATCGACAGCATCAGCCACTTACGACGCTTAGTTGAACTCAATATTGGTGACAGTGATTTGCTGGAACGGGAATTAGCCGCACTGGGGAAATAAACCCGTAAAAATAGGTAAAAAAAAGGCCGCAATCGCGGCCTTTTTTTTACCTATTTTTACGGTCAGCGATCTATAACTGATTAACATTTTCAATCGGATAATGGCTGGGGTATGGCAATTGCGCCACGCCGGTATCGATTGCCGCCTGCGCCACCGCTGAAGAAATGTCTCCCAACAAACGGCTATCCATCGGTGTGGGGATAATATAGTCAGGGCCAAATTCTAGCGACTCTAAGCCATATGCATCCAATACTTCCTGCGGTACCGGTAATTTAGCAATGACACGCAAGGCATCAACCGCGGCAATTTTCATTTCTTCATTAATGACCTTAGCGCGCACATCTAAAGCACCGCGGAAAATAAACGGAAAACCCAATACGTTATTGACTTGGTTGGGATAATCACTGCGACCCGTCGCCATAATGACATCACTGCGGGTTGCCTTCACCAGCTCAGGACTTATTTCGGGCTCGGGATTAGAGCAGGCAAATACGATTGGGTTTGGTGCCATCGTAGCCAGTAAATCCGCGCTCAGTAAATTAGCACCGGATAAGCCGACAAACACATCAGCGCCCATCATGGCATCCGCTAAAGTTCGATCTTTGGTGTCATGGGCAAAATGTTCTTTAACAGCAGTAACACCTTCGCGTCCTTTAAAAATAACTCCGAGGCGATCGATCATGCTGACGTTTTCGTTTTTTGCGCCTAAGCGCATCAACAAACGCATACAAGCAATGGCAGCAGAACCGGCACCCAGGCACACTATTTTTGCGGTTGCCAAATCTTTACCCTGCACTTCTAAGGCATTGAGCATACCGGCGGCAGTGACAATAGCTGTACCGTGTTGATCATCGTGAAAAACCGGTACAGTACAGCGGTTGATTAATTCGCTCTCAATTTCAAAGCACTCTGGCGCTTTTATATCTTCCAAATTTATACCACCAAAGGTATTGGCAATGCGCACAACAGTATCGATGAATTCTCTCGGCTCTTCTGTGTCGACTTCGATATCGATGGAATCGATACCGGCAAAACGCTTAAACAATAAAGCTTTACCTTCCATCACCGGCTTACTGGCCAAAGCACCCAGATTACCCAAACCTAAAATAGCGGTGCCATTAGTGATGACCGCCACTAAATTACCTTTAATGGTGTAGTCATAAGCGGCGTCTGGGTTTGCCGCAATCGCCTTTACCGGCTCCGCCACACCCGGACTATAGGCGAGCGCCAAATCATTTTGGGTGGCGGCAGAAGTTGTCAATTCAACTGAAATTTTGCCCGGCTTTGGCAGCGCATGATAATCAAGTGCGTCTTGTTTAAAATCTGTAGACATTGGAAAGTCCCGTTGGGATGTAGGCAATAAATTGCAGAGGAAAAATGGTCAACTTATGCTTCAAATATAAATGTTACACTGTTATAACATTTGCAAAAAACCCTTGTTTTTAAGTGTGTATAGGGGCCGAAAGAATATAGAAATTCCTCTTTGGTCACAAGCACCTTTTGAGACGCATGCGAAAACTAAACAGGCCAAGCTAAAGCCTGGCATTTGCAAGTCCGACGGCTTCAGCTTGAGCTAAAATCAGGCCGCTCTAACATTTGCGGATGTTGCAGCTTAATCAGCAGTGGTGGATAGCCTTTTTTAGTGACTGGCGCCGACCGACTGCGATCGATCAACCAGCCACGTAAGCGCAACGTCTGACCCAATAATTTTTCAGGTTGCAAGCCAATAAATCGCCGTGCATCCCTATCGCTCAATGAAATAGCGACGTTGCCAACGTCTAACCACCAACCCCTAGAGCTTTTAGTGACCGAGCTAACAACCCCTTGCAGGCGTTGAAAACCACTGTCTGTCGGCTGTAATTTACTCGCATCTTTTAGCTTATAACTTTGCGACCACACACCCAAAGAAGCACTTTCAGCTAATTTTTCCTGCTGCCGCAAGCACCGCCAATAGCGATCATTAGGCGGCACCAGCACTTGCCAAGCCAAACCTTGCCGTAACAAACTGGCTGCCAAACTATCGCCATTTTCTCGAAACACATGCCCCAACCAACGACCATAATGATCCTGTTTTTGCTCGCCCCATTGCACAGCGATACGCTTGGAGCCTGCAAAAAATTGCTGCACGGCTTGTTTTCCCTGTCTTGCTAAGGGCTGGTCAGACTTATTTTTAGCCCGACCCAACTCCGGTGTATTTACCGCGATCAACCGCACAGCGCGGCCATCAGCCAATTTAATACTATCGCCATCCGTCACGTTGGCAAGTGTTAACCACTCTATACCACCACGATGCGAACAACCATCCGCCAGCAATTGGCTACAAAAAAACAACGACAGACCTAGCCAGAGCAATACAAATCGAAACCATAAAAAAACGCCCGACCATTGCTGGCGGGGCGTTTTTAAAAATCGAAATTGCAGACTCAAGCTGTCTGCCTCAACTGCATAGGAGTGTTACTCGCTACCTTTGCTGCTGCGGTTACCGAAACGCTTGTTAAAGCGATCAACACGACCACCGGCATCAAGAGTTTTCTGCTTACCGGTATAAAACGGGTGACAGGCAGAACACACATCCAAGTGGATGTCATTGCACAGGGTAGACCGGGTTAAAACTTTGTTACCACAGCTACAAGTAGCGGTGATTTCTTCGTACTTAGGATGAATATTCGCTTGCATGGCTCTTCTCTCTTTGTCATGCCGCCACTCGGTCAATCTTGGGCTGATGCCCACTTCCTCCCTGGAAGCAATTGCCTAGTACGGCTAGTTTCAGCCCGCCGCACCGCGCTAAGGCAGACGACATCACTGGTGGAATTTCAGGCGGCGAATCATACCAGAGCTCACGATGAATGCAACGTTTAGCCGAAACCAGCTTCAACGGTAAAGTTTGCTACACTAACGCGCTTTGAGCCAGCAGAATAAGCGATTAATGCACATCCTCAGCCTTGCCATGCCTACCCCTTTGCGGCGTAGCTTCGATTATCTACCGCCGCAGTCTCTCAGCGATGAGCAGATTAACGCATTGCAACCAGGCATGCGGATAATGGCTCCCTTTGGTCACCGGCAACTAGTCGGCATCTTGCTGGTCGTTAAGGATGATAGCGATGTGGCAGCGGACAAGCTCAAAGCCGCCACCGAGGTGCTGGACGTAGCGGCCATACTGCCGCCAACGTTATTAGACCTATGCCGATGGGCCGCCAGCTATTATCAACACCCGATTGGCGATGCACTGGCAAACGCGGTGCCGGTTATGCTGCGCAAAGGCAGGGCCTTGCTGAGCAATACAGAAACCCGCTGGCGACTAACCACGGAAGGTAAAGGCTTGCCCGAGGGCGCCTTAAAGCGCGCTGCTAAGCAAGCCCAACTGCTTGCACTATTGCAACAACAAGCCTCTGTTGGCAGTACCGACCTCAGTGCCACCGGTATCAGCAAAGCCACCGTCAAAGCCTTGTTCGACAAACAATTACTTGAGAGTTTTGAGGCAAAACCCAATGACAACCAGCCGCAAGCCATTTTAAAAGCGGCCTCTTTGACCCTCAATGGCGAGCAGCAGCATGCCCTGCAACAGATTAAAAGCCGCCCCGGCTTCAACTGCTCGCTGTTGCAAGGCGTCACCGGTAGCGGTAAAACTGAGGTCTACTTGCAACTGATCGCACATTATCTGCAGCAAGACCTGCAAGCACTGGTGTTGATTCCAGAAATCGGCCTAAGCCCACAAACGTTGAGCCGCTTCCAACAGCGCTTTAACTGTAAAATAGTGGTGATTCATTCGGGGCTCACCGACCGCGAACGACTGCTGGCCTGGCAAGCGGCCAGCAATGGCGAAGCCGGTATCGTCATTGGCACCCGCTCTGCAGTATTCACACCCTTAGCAAAGCTGGGGCTGATCATCATTGATGAAGAGCACGACAGCTCTTTCAAACAGCAGGAAGGCTTTCGCTATTCGGCCCGCGACGTCGCCATTAAGCGCGCCGCTAGCGAAAACTGCCCTATCGTGCTGGGCACTGCGACCCCCAGTTTGGAAACGCTGCAGAACGCGCTACAAGGCCGCTACCAACTACTGCCGCTTAACCAACGAGCCACCGGTGCCGCCGCCCCTACCTTTGAATTGGTCGATATCCGCCACGCGCCGATGGACGAAGGTTTGGCGCCAGCCACCGTCACGGCCATCGGCCGCGAAATAGCGCGTGGCAACCAAGTACTGGTGTTTATCAATCGGCGTGGTTTTGCTCCGATGTTGATGTGCCACGACTGCGGTTATGTGGCCCAGTGCAGTCAATGCGACGCCCGCTTAACCGTTCACTTTGGCCAGCGATTACTGCGCTGTCACCACTGTGATAGCCAATCGCGCCTACCCAACCAATGCCCAAATTGCCATAGCCAGCAGCTGGATTTTCGGGGCGCCGGCACCGAGCGTAGCGAACAGGCATTGCAGCGTTTATTCCCCCGCACCCGCATCCACCGTATCGATCGCGATACCACCAGCCGCAAGCATGCGATGCAAAAAATCACCGATGAAATTCATCAGGGCGAGCCCTGCATCTTAGTTGGCACCCAAATGCTAGCCAAAGGCCACCACTTTGCCGATGTCACCTTGGTCGTGGTGTTAGATGCTGATGCTGGACTTTTCAGTGCTGATTTTCGCGGCCCTGAAAAGATGGGCCAATTACTGACCCAAGTTGCTGGTCGTGCCGGACGGGAAGAAAAACCCGGCACGGTGATGATCCAAACCCATCAACCAGAACATCCGCTGCTCAACCAACTAATCACTCAGGGCTATAGCCACTTTGCCCGCCAATTACTCGCTGAACGCCAACAGCAGAACTTACCGCCCTTTAGTTATCTGGCATTGGTGCGAGCCGAAGCCAATAATCTGCAACAGCCTGAGGCATTTTTACAACAGCTGCGCGGCCACATTGAGCAGCTCAACGGGGTCACTTTATTTGGCCCACTCCCGGCACCGATGACTCGCAAAGCCGGCCGTTATCGAGTCCAATTACTCGTGCAAGCGCAACAACGCAACGCCTTACATCATAGTCTGCAGCAACTTTGTCAGCTCGGCGACCAACTGCCCACCGGCAAACAATTACGCTGGGCGCTAGATGTCGATCCGGTAGATGCATTTTAATCCGGTGCTACAAGCCTTACATTAGCCGTCTTATATTACTCACTACCGAGCGTTGCTTTGCCAACCAGCCGGTGCCAACAAGCCAGTCACAATATGCCTTTCAAAACACCTAGAATAGATGTGCCACGCAATCCCAATTATGGTGACGGCGTATTGCGCCGCCGCATTCGCCTAACCGGCTTTGCCGATAGGGTGGTCGCCGAACTGGAAGATAACTACCACGCTTTTCACTTTCAGCTTATCCACAACGCTGAAACCATCACCGATATTAAAGTCCAAACTCACCGCGTGCCCTTCAATACTTGTGCCGGTGCTGTCGAGCCACTCAGAGATCTCATCGGCATCAAACTCAACAGCAGCACTAAAGACATTACTCGACAAGTAAGCCCAAAAGCGAACTGCACCCACTTGTTCGATTTGAGCATGCTCGCCATCGCCCATTGCCGACGTGGCGAAGTGGTGACAACTTATGACGTCACCGTTACCGATGAGAACGGTAAGCCCGGGCAGACTTCGGTGTACCGCGACGGCGAGCAGATTTTACAATTTATCACCCACAACTGGCAGATTTTGCAGCCCGCAGAACTGGCGGGAAAACCATTGCACAAAGGCTTTACTCGCTGGGCTAATGAGCTTTATAGCGGTGATTTAAAAGAGGCACTAATGGTGTTACAAAAAGGCTATTTTATTTCCCAGGCCAGAGCTTATGATTTAGAAAAATTGGCCGGTTTACCGGCATCAACTAACACCCCAATGCTCGGCGCCTGTTATTCATTCTCAAGGCCGATAGTAGAACAAGCCATTCGCACAGGTAACAATATTCGTGATTTTAGTGACAGCCCCGAACAGCTATTAAAATTCATCTGAAACACTCTTAGCTCTTAGCCGAAAATCAATCACAGCAGGAATCAACCATGCCCCTAAACAACGACCATCTGGTTATCTTCGGCCAGTCTAAAGCCGACAACGACAGCTATCATGCGGACGAACATAAGCGCGTCAAAGGCAACCCGCTGCAAACCACCGACAACTATTTCAGCGATGGCAGCAATCAATTTCATACGGGTATTTGGCAAGCCGAGCCCGGCTGCTGGAAAGTTAGCTATAGCGAGTTCGAGTATTTTGACATTTTGGAAGGGGTTTCCATCCTGCGTGACAGCAATGGCCAAGAGCAACGGCTCGAAGCGGGCAGCCGATGTGTGGTGCCCGCTGGTTTTGAAGGCGAATGGGAAGTATTGGAGCATACCAAAAAAGTCTATGTGATTTTTGAACCCAGTGGCGACTAACAATTTCCAACCCGCAAAACAGCTCTTAATAACATAAAGCAGCGTCGGCGGTGATTTTGATCTGGCCTGTACCATCAAAAAACGGGATAATACGTCGCCATTTATCCCAGTGACCTGTTTATCCATGAAAGATCATATTGCCGACCTGATTGCCGCCGCCCTCAACAACCTCGTTGCCAACGGCAGCCTGCCTGCCGATGTAGAACCGCGCATCAGTGTCGACCGTACTCGCGACAAAAGCCACGGTGACCTAGCCAGCAATATCGCCATGACACTGGCCAAAGCGGCGAAAAAACCACCCCGCGATATCGCTCAACTCATCATCGATGCACTGCCCGCCTCAGAGCAATTGAGCAAAGCCGAAATCGCCGGCCCCGGCTTTATCAATTTCTTTCTCAATGAAGCGGCCACCACCAAGGTTGTCAAAGAGATTCTCAGCAAAGCCAAAACCTTTGGTCAAAGCAATGAGGGTGCTGGCAAAAAAGTGCAGGTGGAATTTGTTTCCGCCAACCCCACCGGCCCGCTGCATATTGGCCATGGCCGCGGCGCCGCCATTGGAGACACCTTGTGCCGCTTATTATCGGCTAACGGCTGGGATGTCACCGCCGAGTTTTACTACAACGATGCCGGCCAACAGATCAACAATCTAGCCCGCTCAGTACAAGCTCGCTGTAAAGGTCTGGGGCCAGATGACGAAAGCTGGCCCGAAGACGGCTATCTCGGTGGCTATATTAACGACGTCGCGACGTCTTATATGGCGAAAGAAACCATCAGCGCCGAAGACAAGCAAGTGACCGGTGCCGGCGATGCTGACAACAGCGATGCCATTTGCGACTTTGCCGTCGCCTATTTACGTCGCGAACAAGACCTCGATCTTAAAGCCTTTGGGGTCAACTTTGATGTCTATTATTTGGAATCAGCCCTGTATAGCGACGGTGATGTCGAGCGCACGGTGGAGCAACTCATCACCAGCGGCCACACTTATGAAAAAGACGGCGCACTGTGGCTTAAAACCACTGACTTTGGCGACGACAAAGATCGCGTGATGCGCAAATCAGAGGGCGGCTACACATATTTCGTCCCCGATGTTGCCTACCATTTGAATAAATGGAAGCGCGGCTTCCAACGGGTTATCAATGAGCAAGGTGCCGACCATCACAGCACCATCACTCGAGTGCGCGCCGGCATTCAAGCCATTAGCCAAGATAACGCACTGAATATCCCCGCGCACTGGCCTGAGTATGTACTGCACCAAATGGTGATGGTGATGCGTGGTGGCGAAGAGGTGAAAATCTCAAAACGCGCGGGTAGCTACGTCACCCTGCGAGATTTAATCGAAGAAGTCGGCAAAGATGCCACCCGCTATTTTTTAGCCGCTCGCGCCGCTACCTCGCAGCTGACCTTTGATATCGACCTGGCTATCTCACAGAGCAACGACAACCCGGTGTATTACATCCAATATGCCCATGCCCGAGTTTGCAGCATGCACCGCAAATTGAGTGATCATGGCTGGAGCTGGTCGGCTGACGACAGCGGAAGCTTGGAGCTACTCACCGAAGACACCGAAAAAGCGCTGCTCAAACGTTTATCGGCCTACCCCGAGCTGCTTAAAAATGCTGCCAACAATGCCGAGCCACATCATATTGCCAACTACTTAAAAGATCTGGCCGGTGAGTTCCACAGTTATTACAACGCCCACAAAATGCTGATTGACGACCAAGCCTTGCGCAATGCTCGGCTAAGTTTGAGCGAAGCAGTGCGGCAAGTCATCGAAAATGGTCTAGACTTGCTAGGAGTTTCCGCGCCACAGGAAATGTAAGACAAGCAAAACCGTCAGGCAGCAATTGACAGCTATGCGCGCTTAAATCACCGCGCGTATCTCGCTTCACTCGCATCAGAACAGACTCAATAATATGACCCACGATTTCGCCAAAAAATCCAGGCCGATCAAAAAGAAGGCCAAGCCCAAAAGCCAAGTGCCCGGCTGGGTGTGGCTGTTTACCGGTATTGTCGCTGGAGTTTTCATCAGCTTTTTAGGCTATCTTGCCGATTTCACTCCCGCTACTGCGCCCGAACAAATCAGCGCGAAAGTAGAAGCTGTGACCGAGCAAGCAAAAGAAGCCGTCACTACAAAATTCGATTTTTATACCCTGCTACCGGAACGAGAAGTTATCGTACCGATAGAAGAACAAACTAATAACAGCGCCCCCAAAGAAGCCACACTTTATATCTTACAAGCAGGCTCCTTCAAAACCGCCGCCGATGCTGACCGCCTGCGAGCTCAGCTCATCATGATGGACCTCAAGGTTAAAGTGGATGAAGTCGCCACCGGTAATGGCACCTGGCATCGAGTACAAGTGGGCCCATTCAAAGATCGCTCACGGCTATCCAAGGCCCGCAACACCTTGATTGAAGAAGGTATAGAAACCTTGTTATTAAAACGCAAAGCCGAAGGTTGAACTGACCCGCAACGCGCAAACCACCTTAAAAACCCTGCTCAAAGCCTTGAAATAAACCCCAACATCCCCATATATTACGTCTATTCCAGCGTATCCGGATAAGGGGTTTATTTTGGATCAATATCGAGGCACCACCATTCTTTCTGTTCGTCGCAATGGCCAAGTGGTTATTGGTGGTGACGGCCAAGTTTCTATGGGCAACACCGTGATGAAAGGCAATGCCCGCAAGGTGCGTCGCCTTTACCATGATCAAGTAATAGCAGGCTTTGCGGGCGGTACTGCCGATGCCTTCACCTTATTCGAACTGTTTGAAGCGCAGCTAGAAAAATACCAAGGCCATCTAACTCGCGCCGCGGTTGAACTAGCCAAGATGTGGCGCACTGAACGCTCACTGCGACAACTCGAAGCTTTATTAGCTGTAGCGGACAAAACCACCTCATTAGTGATTACCGGCAACGGTGATGTGATTGAACCAGAAGATAATTTAATTGCCATCGGTTCAGGCGGCCCCTATGCCCAATCTGCCGCCCGCGCATTAATGGATAACACCGAGCTATCTGCCGTCGACATTGTTAAAAAAGGCTTATCCATTGCTGGTGACATCTGCGTCTACACCAATCACAACCACACGATTGAAGTGTTAGAACCCGAAGAATAGCGCAAAAGATGGCTCGATATTCACTTTGTATTTAACGCTAGCAGCGCCGCATAAAAACATAATCGTAGGGTGAAGTTCGCTTCACTCTACAGCAGTAACAAATATAAGAGATCAACATGTCATATATGACTCCAAGAGAAATCGTTCATGAACTCGACCGCCATATTATTGGTCAAGACCGCGCCAAGCGGGCGGTCGCCATTGCCCTGCGTAATCGCTGGCGGCGGATGCAATTGGATGAAGATCTGCGGGCAGAGATTACGCCAAAAAATATTTTAATGATTGGGCCTACCGGCGTGGGCAAAACTGAAATCGCCCGCCGCTTGGCAAAACTGGCAAATGCGCCATTTATTAAAATAGAAGCCACCAAGTTTACCGAAGTAGGTTATGTTGGCCGCGATGTAGAATCTATTGTTCGCGACTTGGTTGATGTGTCGATCAAGATGCTGCGCGAACAAGAAATAGAAAAAGTTAAACACCGCGCCGAAGACGCCGCTGAAGAACGCGTATTAGATGCCCTACTGCCACCAGCACGCGGTGATGGCGAAGAAGAAAAAGAGACCACCACACGGCAACTTTTTCGTAAAAAATTACGCGAAGGCGAGTTAGACGACAAAGAAGTTGAAATTGAAGTCAGTGCGGCCGCGATGGGTGTAGAAATTATGGCACCGCCTGGCATGGAAGATATGACCAACCAATTGCAGAGCATGTTTTCTAATATGGGCAGTGGTAAAAAGAAAACCAGCAAGCTAAATGTTAAAGCGGCGATGCAAAAAATTCAGGAAGAAGAAGCCGCTAAGCTGGTCAATGAAGAAGAGTTAAAAACCCGTGCCGTGTATGAAGTCGAGCAAAACGGCATCGTGTTTCTCGATGAATTAGATAAGGTGGCCAAGCGCTCTGAAGGCGCCGGTGCCGATGTCTCCCGCGAGGGCGTGCAACGAGATTTACTGCCGTTAATTGAAGGCTGCACCGTTAGCACTAAGCACGGCATGATCAAAACCGACCACATATTATTTATCGCCTCCGGTGCTTTCCACTTAGCAAAACCCTCGGACTTGATCCCAGAGTTACAAGGACGCCTGCCCATCCGAGTAGAACTGGAAGCGTTAAGCCCCGGAGATTTTGAGCGCATCTTAACCGAACCCAAAGCCTCTTTAACTGAACAATACCAAGCGTTACTTAATACCGAAGGGCTTGCGGTAAGCTTCACCGAAGCCGGTATTCGCCGTATCGCGGAAACCGCCTGGGAAGTGAATGAGAGCACCGAGAACATCGGCGCCCGCCGTTTACATACGGTAATGGAACGGCTGTTAGACGACGCCTCCTTCGATGCCACTGATAACAACGGCCAACAATTATTGGTTGATGATACTTACGTGAATGACAAACTGGGTGAGCTGGCGAAAGACGAAGACCTCAGCCGGTTTATTTTGTAATGAGTGACGACGCGACGCCAGCACCCATGCCTATAGCCATAGAGCTTCATAAGCGCAGCAAGCTGCTAGAGCTACGCTACAAGCAAAATGGTAAAGAGGATGAAAGCTATCAACTTAGCTGTGAATATCTGCGTGTATATTCACCCTCGGCCGAGGTAAAAGGTCACGGTCCGGGACAGGAAGTGTTACAGGTCGGTAAAAAAAATATCAGCATCGATAGCATCCAGCCAGTGGGGAATTATGCGCTGCAACTAATGTTCAGCGACGGCCATGACTCTGGTATTTTCTCTTGGGGTTATCTGTACCAAATGTGCAGTCAGCAGCCGCAAATGTGGCAGGATTATCTACAGCGCTTAGAACAAGCTGGCGCCCATCGCGACCCTGAAATTCAAGTGGTACGCATCGGTAATTAAAAATACCAAACCTAGTAATCTTCGTCGAAGCTGTATGCCAGATTGTCGAAGCGGGTGAATTGGCCAATAAAAGCGAGCTTAGTGGTGCCCGTAGGCCCGTTACGCTGCTTACCGATAATGATCTCAGCAATGCCTTTATCTTGGCTGTCTTCATTATAATATTCATCCCGATAGATAAACATAATGACATCGGCATCCTGCTCGATGGCGCCGGATTCGCGCAGATCAGAGTTGATGGGCCGCTTATTAGGCCGCTGCTCCAATGACCGGTTAAGCTGCGATAGCGCCACCACTGGACAATTAAATTCTTTCGCAATCGCTTTTAGCGAGCGCGATATCTCTGAGATCTCAGCGGTTCGGCCTTCGCTACTACCGGCCACCTGCATCAGCTGCAAATAATCGATCATGATCATACCCACTTCGCCATGCTCACGTGCAATACGGCGCGTCCGCGAACGAATTTCGGTGGGGCTTAACGAGGGTGTATCGTCGATAAACAAGGGCCGGTCTTTTAGCTTACTCACAGCCGAAGTCAGCTTAGGCCAATCTTCTTCGTCGAGTTTACCGGTTAATACTTTGCCCAAGGGAATACGACCAATCGCGGAGATCATCCGCATAATAATCGCGTTAGCGGGCATTTCCATACTGAATACCAGCACCGGCTTATCTTGATTTAGTGCCGCATGTTCTACCATATTAACCGCAAAAGCGGTTTTACCCATCGACGGCCGTGCGGCGACAATAATCAGATCTGCTCGTTGCAAACCGGAGGTTTTCTCGTCCAAGTCGTCAAAGCCAGTACTAACACCGGTAATGGTATCTTCGGAATTAAACAATTCATCAATGCGATCGACGGCACCTTTCAATAATGGCGTTACGCCCTGAGGGCCACCCATTTTCGGCCGCTCTTCGCTGATCTGCATGATTTTGCGCTCGGCCTCATCAAGCACATCATCACTGGCGCGCCCTTCTGGGCTATAACCGCTGTCGACAATCTCATTGGCGACGCTGATTAATGACCGTAGGCTGGAGCGCTCCCGCACCACTCGCGCATAGGCACGAATATTGGCGGCACTGGGGGTGTTATTGGCAAGCTCAACCAAATACGTGAGGCCACCGACCTGCTCTAATAAGTCGTTGTTGTGAAGCGCTTCTGACAGCGTCACCACATCAATCGGCTCACTGGCTTCTACTAGACGGCCCATTTGCGTGAAGATTTGGCGATGTTTACCACGAAAAAAGTCATCAGCGGTTAATTGATCGGCGACATTGTCCCAGCTGTCATTGGCGATCATTAAGCCGCCCAGTACCGCCTGTTCCGCGCCAATTGAATGGGGCGGGGATTTTATTTCGGCCAACTCTTCATCGACGTTAAAACCAAAGTCGAATACATTGTCAAAGTTGGGCGGGTTGTCGTTATCGCTGTCCACTATTTATCACTATCCACTATCTATTGGGCTTGGCTTGGCTTAGTTTAGCTGCCTTGCGTATTATTTATCGGCTTTATTGTATGCCCCTGCGGCCCTCTATCCTAACGCTGCAGGCAAAAAAAAGCACCCTAGGATATTCACCCAGAGTGCTCTCTTTGCAGTACTTGCTATCGCCTTGTTATTTGCTTGCAGAAATGACAGCAGGCAGCAGGCAAAAACTTAAGCTTTATCTTCGGCAATAACCGACAGCTTAACCGATTGAGTTACGTCCGAGTGCAACTGAACATCGATCTCGAACTCGCCCAGCTCACGGATAACACCAGTAGGCAGACGGATTTCAGATTTGTTGACTTCAACGCCGGCGGCGGTGATGGTATCAGCAAGATCACGAGTACCAATAGAACCGAACAACTTACCTTCGTCGCCAGCATTGGCTTCAATAGTAATGCTCAGTTCAGCCAACTTAGCAGCACGCCCTTCAGCAACACCGCGCTTCTCAGAAGCCGCTGCTTCAAGTTCAGCACGACGGCCTTCAAAATCCGCTACGTTGGAAGCCGTTGCAGGAACAGCTTTACCATAGGGGATCAGGTAGTTACGGCCAAAACCGGCTTTTACATTAACTTTGTCGCCAAGCTCACCCAGTTTACCAACCTTATCCAATAAAATTACTTGCATGGTACTTATCCTCTTTTTTCTGGCGGCGACTTACTTTAAACCGCCATCTTAAAATCTTGTTTCGTGAAAGAACTCTAGCTTAACCGGTTGGCTTAAGAACCTTGCCGTGAAGCTAAACGCCCGCGAATATCCAGCCAGCTGTCGGTGATAGCCATCACCAGCAAAATAGCTTTGATGGGGTCAAACAACAACCACGCTATATAAAAAAGTACTACCCAGTTACCTGTCACCTTGCGCTGTAATAACAAACCATGCACTAAAGCAAAACCTGCAAACACAAAAGGCAGTGCAACTATCGCTGTCAGCAAACGGTAATCTGCACCTAGCATCGACATTAACAATCCGGCTAACAGCAATAAAACTGTTAGCTGCGGCGGCAATCTCAGGCCGTGAAACTCGGTCTGAAAACCCCCTGGATTATATAACAACGCTTGCCACCAACGCGCCAGTAGTAAGCACATCACCACGGTAAAGGCATTACTCAAACCCAATAAACCGGCGACTTGCATTGCCGTGGGTTGAGGTGCCACCATCGCTGATGGCTCGCTAGTCTGACTTGCTAGCTGCGCCAATGCATCGGCAAATAGGCGCAAAATCTCTTCCAGATAACCGCGGCCAAATGTCATTAACAAGGCTGCTGTTATCAACCCCGAGGCCACCGCTGCTAATAGCGCAAATGACCAAGAAGCCGTTGCCCGCAATATGCTCGCTACCAACCACGCCCCTAAAAGAGTGGTGATTGGACCGGTGTCACCCATGGCTGCCATAACGACCCCAGGTAGCATCGCCCAAAGCAATACTTGACTGCCTTGGCCCGCACCTTTGCGAAGAGTGACCAGCGCGATAACCGCGGCGCCCACCCAAGCAAATAAAACTGTTCCAGTCGCTAGCACAGCAGCGATTACCGCTTGTGTGCGGCCTCGCATTACATATTCAGCCACTGCACGCATAGTTAACTACCAGAATTTAACCGTCTTAAAAATGAGCTTATTTATGCTGATCAGTATAAGGCAGTAAAGCCAGAAAACGTGCCCGCTTAATGCATGAGGACAACTGGCGCTGATATTTGGCTTTAGTACCGGTGATACGGCTAGGTACAATTTTACCAGTCTCAGAAACATAGGCTTTCAGGGTGTCCAGATCTTTATAATCGATCTGATCAACGCCTTCGGCGGTAAAACGACAAAACTTACGACGACGAAAAAAACGTGCCATGGTATTAATCTCCTAATCTGGTTTATTCAGCAGCCGGTGTTGCAGGGGCGGCTTCGGCGGGAGCTTCGACAGCAGCTTCGGCTGGTGCTGGTGCAGCAGCAGGTGCTTCATCACGGCGCTCAGGACGGGCAGCGCGGCGCTCACGACTCTCTTTTTCGGCTTTCATGATGGGTGATTCAGCAGTCACTGCTTCATCCATTTTGATGACCAGATTACGGATAACAGCATCGTTAAAACGGAAGTTAGTCGTTAACTCATCCACAGCCGCTTGAGTTGCTTCTACATTCATCAGATAGTAGTGGGCTTTGTGAATTTTGTTGATTGGGTAAGCTAGGTGACGACGGCCCCAATCTTCTTTACGGTGGATAGTTCCGCCGTCTTTTTCGATGGCTTGAGTATAGCGCTCGACCATGCCGGGCACTTGTTCAGATTGGTCCGGGTGGACCATAAAAACGATTTCGTAATGACGCATAGCATCTCCTTACGGGTTTAAGCCACCTATAAGCCCATGCGGGGCCTCAGTATGACAAGGAGTCCCAATGGTCAGACCACTGGGATTTAAGAGGCGCGGATTTTAGGGGATTACGGGGATAATGGCAAGATGTTTGGTGATTTAATCACCAAGAAAGGCTGCATTGCCGCTTGAACCCTTGACTACATGCCGCCGCCATCCACCCTATTTTGACGCCCACTATGGTGACCACCAAGCCCTGATAGCCATCGATACGCTGGATGTTATTGCAGGTAAGTTACCCAAACGAGTGAAAGCCTTAGTCGTCGAATGGGTGTTTGAAAACAAAGAACAATCACTCATAGACTGGCAGCTAGCAAAGCTGCATCACCCACTGATCAATAAAAGTTAAAACTCTGTCATTTACCGCGCTGGCGAACCAACTCAAACAAACAAACACCAGTAGCCACCGATACGTTCAAACTACTCACCGACCCTGCCATGGGCAATTTAATTAAGTAATCACAATTTTCACGAGTCAGTCTACGCATGCCTTTGCCTTCTGCACCCATAACCAGCGCTACAGCACCTTTTAGATCGGCATCATAGACACTCTGCTCAGCCTCACCCGCCGTGCCGGTAATCCAAACACCTCGGTCTTGAAGATCCTTCATGGTTCTGACCAGATTAGTGACCTGTATATAAGGAATCACTTCCGCAGCACCGCAGGCCACCTTTCTAACAACCCCATTAAGGGGTGCAGAATTATCTTTCGGCGCGATCACCGCATCCACACCGGCGGCATCGGCGGTGCGCAAACAGGCGCCCAAATTATGCGGATCGGTAATACCATCGAGGATTAACAACAGTGGTTGATGCTCAATTGAATCTAACAATTCTTTTAAATCACGATCACGTAAAGTTTGAGCGGGCTTGGCTTTTGCCATAACGCCCTGATGATTACCTTCAGACTGCTCATCCAACTCTTCACGGCTAACCACTCTGCATTTAATACCTAACTGATTGGCATGACGCTGTATATCTTTTATGCGCTGGTCATTACGACCCTGCTGCAGCCACAACTCATCAATACGATTGGACTGACTTTGTAATAGCGCTTCTACTGCGTGAATCCCAAAAACCGCGTGTAATTCGTTCACGACTATCGCTTCCTTTTGCGCACGCTTTTGCCCGCGTCGGTGGTCTTGGTTTTAGCACGGCCTTTTTTGGATGTGGTGGCAGAATCTTTAGAGGCTGTAGCGGATTTTTTTGCAGGTCTGGGTTTTTTATTTCTGCTATCACCGGATTTACCCGCTCCAGATTTAGGCTTGCGATCTTTCACTGCCCGCCGCTTAGCCCGACTTGAGCCTTCTACCATTTCTAAATCAATTTTCTTCTCTTCTAAGCTCACTCTGGCAACTTGCACACTTACCGCGTCACCCAGTTGAAAGCTGACACCGGTGCGCTCGCCCTGCAAACGCTGCTTGGCCTGATCAAAATGATAGTAATCACTGGCCAGCGCACTGACATGCACCAAGCCTTCAACGTGCACACCTACCAACTCGACAAATAAACCAAAACCGGTCACCGCCGCGATCACACCCTCAAAGGTGTCACCAACTCGATCCTGTAAATACTCACATTTTAGCCAAGCCACAACTTCACGGGTAGCATCATCGGCGCGCCGTTCAGTCATCGAGCACTGTTCGCCGAGGCCTATGAGTGCAGCCATGTCATAGGGATAAATTTTATTTTTCGGCAAATCTTTAGCGCCATCAATCCGCGTGACATTTTTGCTGACGATTTTACTGCGCACCACATGCCTAATTGCCCGGTGTACTAATAGATCAGGATAGCGGCGAATCGGCGAAGTAAAGTGACCATAGGCATCGTAATTCAAACCAAAGTGACCGAGGTTCTCTGGTTGATAAACCGCTTGGCGCAATGAACGCAGCAGCATGGTTTGAATCACCGGTGCATCAGCGCGATCGCCCAACTTTGACAATATAGTCTGATAATCATTCGGGGTTGGCTTATTGCCGCCAGGCAGATCTAGCCCCAACTCACCAAGAAACTTGCGAAGATTCTCAAGCTTCTCTTCGGTAGGCCCTTCGTGCACGCGATACAGTGCTTCTATATTGTGCTTGTCCAAAAACTTGGCCGCCGCCACATTGGCCGCCAACATACACTCTTCAATCATTTTGTGGGCGTCATTTCTAACCACCGGCACAATGGCATCGATTTTACGATCTTGACCAAATACGATACGCGTTTCTGTGGTTTCAAAATCAATCGCGCCACGCTTGCTACGCGCTTTACGCAAGCTCTTATACAATTTGTGTAACTGCTCTACGTCTTTCAATACGTGTTTATATTCTTTACGCAGCGCTTTGTGCTCTTCATGTCCCTTGTCGAGCATGGCGCCCACTTTGTTATAGGTGAGCCGCGCATGGGAGTGCATCACACCCTCAAAGAATTTATAACCGCTGATCTTGCCGGCGCCGCTGATGGTCATTTCGCAAACCATACACAAGCGATCCACCGCAGGCTTCAAGGAACACAAACCGTTAGACAAAGCCTCCGGCAACATGGGCACTACCCGCTCGGGGAAATACACCGAGTTACCTCTGACCGTTGCCTCTTTATCGAGCGCACTACCCACTTGCACATAGTGCGAAACGTCGGCAATTGCCACCCATAAGCGCCAACCACCCAGCAATTTTGATTCACAATATACCGCGTCATCAAAATCACGGGCATCCTCACCATCTATAGTCACAAAGGGCAGCTTTCGCAGATCGACGCGATTGAGCTTGTCTTCTTCCAATGGCTCGGCAGATAAGGCCTGTGCTTCCCGCTCCGCCGCCTCTGGCCAGACATGGGGGAGGTTATGCGAACGGATCGCGACATCAATCTCCATACCCGGCGCCATATGGTCGCCCAATACATCCACCACCCGACCTATCGGCGGTTGCCGCCAACCAGGTTGATTGGTGATCTCAACCATTACATATTGATCGACCTCTGCGCCCGCCACCTTATCGCGCGGGATAATAATGTCATGATTAATACGCGCACTGTCAGGGGCGACAAACACCACCCCGTTCTCATCAAATATACGCCCGACCACCTGTTGAGTATTACGGGTGATCACTTCAACCACCACACCTTCCTGCTTGCCACGGTGGTCATAACCGGCGCTGCGACAGAGCGCCTCATCACCATCAAACACCGTGCTCATCTGACGGCTATTGAGATACAAATCATCACCACCATCATGAGGCACTAAAAAGCCATAGCCATCGCGATGGCCCTGCACCCGTCCACGCACCAAATCCATCTTGCTGACCAGGCCATAAGCGCCCTTGCGGTTGAGCATCAATTGGCCGTCGCGCTCCATTGCCTTCAAGCGTCGGCGTAGTGCCTCAACATCTTGATAATCTTTAAGCTCTAAGGCTTTGGTGAGCTGATTGCGGTTTAACGGACCCTCCGCCTGCTCAAGGAAGTCGAGGATAAACTCGCGACTGGGAATTGGCTGGTCATATTTATCAGCTTCACGCTGAGCATGGGGGTCGTTATTAGTAGGTTGGTCGGCCATTAGGCGGGAGATCCATTAGTTATAAACGTATTGCCTTCATTATACGCAACAATCCATCGTAACAGTTCTTTTATTGACAAAAGCGCTAGGCCACAGTAAATTGCGCGCCTCAGTTTTGCTGGCAATCGCCCGCTAACTAAGCTCAGGTGGCGTTGTGGTAGATACGGCAATTAGAAAAAAGGCAGGAGCCTGAGATAAAACCCGCGTAGCGTGTCGTCCGCGATGATATAAAGATACGAACTTTGATCAAGCGCTATGCTTGTTTAAAGCCCAGGTGGTGAAATTGGTAGACACGCTAGCTTCAGGTGCTAGTGCTCTTCGGGGCGTGGAGGTTCAAGTCCTCTTCTGGGCACCATACAACAATCTAAGCAAGTCTCAAGCAGTCCTCCCCCTCAATTAAAGCCCTTGTTTTCTAGTATTTATTTGTCCACTCCCTCCCCCTCTAATCTGGTTTACTATCATTCAGATAATATCGGGGCACGTTTGGGGGCATATATGGCCTTAACGGATACAGCCGCCAAACAAGCCAAAGCAAAAGACAAAACCTATCGCCTCAGTGACGAGCGCGGCATGTACTTATCTGATAACAGTGACTGCTTACAGATCCAAAGCAGACATTGGCCGAGACATCGGCATTACTTCTGCTAATGACCCTAAGCGGGCATTCGCCACGACAATATCCATCCTTCTAGATGGTGAAAAATCTACTCCGGATTATATAATTATAAGTAGATGCCATTAGCTCTAAGTTTGTAAGTTTAATCTGTTCTAACACTTCTATTGCAATTAATACGTGCTGCTGGCTTTATAGTTTCCCTATCCATGTCAATCGTGACTCAATAACAATAAAGGATTGCATGATGGAAATATCTGCATCCGATCATTCTGTTCCTGTTAGTAAAAAGGAACGTACACAGTCAATTGATACTTTACTCGGTATCGCTCTATTTGGCATTTTTCTATTAAATATTATTGTCTTTGCATTGCCGACTGGAGCTTAATTATGAGTTTACGAAACAAATTCCGCCAATTTTCTTTAGCGTCCATTTTTATCTGTTTTTTCATACCCCAGGCTCAAGCAGGATTTTGGGATGATGCGGTAAACAAAGTTAAAAGCGCCACCGAGGAGGTAATAAGCGATACTGTCGATGATATGGCTAATAAGGATGAGACGTCGTCTGATAGTTCAGCCAAGGAAAGCTCCAGTACTGCCTCAGAGGAGAAAAAACAGGCGGTGAAAAAACCCGCCTCTACAGAAACGCCATCTGCAGTAGCTGATGTTCAATCCACGACAGTGACAGAAACAACGGCAAGCCAACATTCTGATGTTGATATTGTCGGGCTGAAGCTTGGTATGACGCAAGATCAAGTTATAGCGGCTTTAAAAAATCACAATAAGAGTGTTGATATTACGTTTAAAGAATTTAAAGTGACTCCGAACGATAGAAAACAATACGCATCATTACCCGACCATGTGCAGGCTATAGATGCAAGGATAGGTAACTATACCCGCCCTAATGAAACCATAATTATAAGATTTTCTAGTCCTCCTACAAATAGTACGGTTAATGAGATTGTACGTTCGGCGACTTTTTCTCAAGATATTTTGGCCGATACCGTTATAAGTGCTCTGAAAGAAAAATATGGTATGCCACCGAAAAAGGGCACATTTACTTGGGGGAATAATGGTGATTGGGGGATTAATTCGAATTGTCATAAAGTAGCGCACCTTGGTGATGGTTCTTATTATGATTCAACATGTAATGGTTGGGAACTAACGGCATTTGTGGGTACAGGTAAAGAAATTATCGGCGGACTAACAACCATTTTGATTGATCACGGGGAGATAAACAGACAAAATTTGGCAACACATGACTACCGTGCTCAATTGAAGGAAGAGCGCCGTAAGGAGAAGATAACAAAGGCCAGTCAAGGCTCAGCACCAACATTATAGGGATGTCGTGTCATGAATGATTTTGTAAAGTTTGATAAATTTCTAACACCTTCGCTGATCCAGATTTTATTCTGGGTCGGCACGGCATCAATGGCAATTCCATCGCTGATGGTCTTGCCTCATAGTTTTTTGGCAGGAGCAATCGGCATCGTCGCTGCTCCTGTTTTTATGCGTGTGATGTGCGAAATAGTACTTGTCCTGTTTCGTA
>JBNMPW010000019.1:0-28606 GCA_051277205.1 Oceanicoccus sp.
AGAGCCGTCGAAACTCAGTGATACAATGGTTGCGTTATTGCGTTTGCCTAGGGGTTCTCTCGCAGTTGAACAGGGTATTTTGCATAACCTGATTGCCGATTTGCAGTTAACACATAACGGCGATACTTTTGATCCGTTGCAAGCGGAGGTTGAGCAATGGCAGGGTGATAAACCGTTATTGTTACAAGATCTAGATGAGCGGCCTTGGCGAACTACAGCAGATACCCGTGAGCGTTTAGAGCTGCTGGCTATGCAGTGGATAGAGATGTATGTATTGCAAAGCAGTGTTCCAGATTTATTTGAGAGTGACTTCCCTAAAACAGCTCAGTTGTTGAATTACGCGAAACAGACTTTGCATGCAGCTCTAGAGAAAAGTGTTGTTTTAGAAATTCAGTCTCTAGTTCAGGGTTTATCTGGTCAGTTTGTTGAGCCAGGCCCGAGTGGCGCGCCGACTAGAGGCCGCTTAGACACGTTGCCGACAGGGCGTAATTTTTTCTCAGTCGATAATCGGTCGATCCCATCGCCTGCCGCTTGGGCAATGGGTAAACTTTCGGCGCAAGCATTAATCGAGCGCCATTTACAAGAACATGGTGATTACCCTAAGCAGTTAGGTTTATCCGTTTGGGGTACAGCAACCATGCGTACCGGCGGCGATGATATTGCGCAGGCCTTTGCGCTGATGGGGATTAAACCTATTTGGGCAGTAGGCTCTCATCGGGTAATTGATTTTGAAATTGTACCCTGCCAATTATTACAACGTCCGCGGGTGGATGTCACGCTCCGTGTTTCGGGGTTTTTTCGCGATGCTTTTCCTAATGTGATGCGTTTATACGATGCGGCAGTGCAGGCTTTAGCGGTGTATGAAGATCCCGCTGGTCTAAATACCATTGCCGTTCATATTCAGCAGCGACAACAAGAATTGTTAGATCAAGGTGTTGATGAAGTAATCGCGTTGCGAGAAGCCAGTTACCGTGTGTTTGGTAGTAAGCCCGGTGCCTATGGTGCAGGATTGCAAGGGTTGATTGATGAGCGCTGTTGGGAAAGCCGTGATGATTTAGCCGAAGCTTATTTAAATTGGGGCGGTTATGCCTACGGTCACGATAAAGACTCGCAAGATGGCAAAGAAGCAAAAGCCAGCTTCCAGCATCGTCTGGGTAAGCTGGAAGCGGTGGTACACAACCAAGACAACCGCGAACATGACTTGTTAGATTCTGATGATTATTATCAATTTCAAGGCGGCATGACCAATGCGGTGGCGGCGTTTTCTGGCAATGAGCCGGTGGTGTATCACAATGATCACTCCAACCCTTCACAACCAAAAGTACGCACCTTAAAAGAAGAGTTGAACCGAGTGATTCGCTCGCGGGTACTGAATCCAAAATGGATTAACGCCATGCGCGAACACGGTTATAAAGGCGCGTTTGAAATGGCAGCCAGTGTTGACTATCTATTCGCTTATGACGCGACCACTAATCTCATCGACGATTACCAATATGCCGATGTTACCGACGCGCTAATTTTAGATAAAGAGAACCAAGCATTTTTAGCAGAGCATAACCCCGCTGCATTGGAAGAAATGGCTGAACGTATGTTAGAGGCTGTTCAGCGTGGTCTATGGCAAGAGCCCGGCGATCACGCGGAAAAATTGCAAGATTTACTCCTAGATATAGATGTATCACAAGAGGGAGCGGGTTAATGGCAAAGGCTAAAATGACAACGAAAAATTTTAAAAATCCGCACACTCTGATGGTGCAAGGCACGACTTCTGATGCGGGAAAAAGTATTTTAGCAACAGCACTGTGTCGGATACTGGCGCGGCAGAAAATCTCAGTGGCGCCATTTAAATCACAAAATATGGCTTTAAATAGTGCGGTCACTGCCGACGGTGGAGAAATAGGTCGTGCACAAGCAGTGCAGGCTGAAGCCTGTTATTTGCTCCCCGATATCTTAATGAACCCCGTGTTGCTAAAGCCCAATAGTGATGTCGGCTCTCAGGTAATTGTTAATGGCAAATCCATTGGCAATATGAAAGCGCAGGAATATCACCAGTACAAACCGCAGCTATTAAAAACAGTAGTGGCGGCATATGATCAGCTGGCTGAAGCTTATCATGCGGTTATTGTTGAAGGCGCCGGTAGCCCCGCGGAAATTAATTTGCGCGAGCATGATATTGCCAATATGGGTTTTGCAGAAGCAGTAGATTGCCCGGTGATTATTGTTGCTGATATTGATCGCGGCGGAGTGTTTGCACATTTATTTGGTACCTATGAGCTGCTAAGAGACACAGAAAAAGCACGGGTGGTCGGTTTTGTGATTAACCGTTTTCGTGGCGATGTCAGTTTGTTGGAGTCGGGCTTAAGTTGGTTAGAAGATAAAACCACCGTGCCGGTGTTAGCGGTGATTCCCTATATCCAAGATTTACATATTGAAGCGGAAGACAGTATTAGCCAGAATCAGACACTGCAGCAGGTCGGTAGTGAAATAAATATAGCGATTATCAATTATCCCCGTACCAGCAACCACACCGATTTTGATGTGCTACGAATGCATCCACAAGTTCATTGTGAGTTTGTGAAAGAGGTTGGACGTTTTGACGGCGCAGATTTAATTATTTTACCCGGCAGTAAAAATGTACGCGGTGATTTGCAATGGCTACGAGATTCCGGCTGGACAAATGTTATTGATAAACATTTACGTTATGGCGGCAAGCTGCTCGGTGTATGTGGTGGCTATCAAATGTTAGGCGAGATGATTCATGACCCCGAGGCGATAGAATCGGCGGCGGGTTCGAGTGAAGGCTTGGGCTATTTAGCAATGGAAACACGTTTAGCCGATAATAAAACTCTGCGTAATGTTAGTGGTACACATATGGCTAGTGATGCCCCAGTGTGTGGTTATGAAATCCATGCGGGGGTAAGTTCGGGTGCGGCTTTGGATAGCCCGTTATTCAGTTTGATTGCCGAAGGCGAGACGGAGAGTTTTAACGACGGGGCCATCAATGCTGATAATTCGGTGATGGGTTCTTATGTTCATGGTTTATTAGATGAGACACGGTTGCTAGCAGAAATTTTACAGTGGAGTGGTTTAGATAAAGCCACTGATTTTGATTATCTAGCCTATCGCCAGCAGCAGATAGATCGCCTAGCGGATGCAGTTGAAGCGGCAATGCCTTTAGATCAGCTCAAAGGTTTATTATCACTCCCGATAGATAGTGACGAGGGTAAAGTATGGTGACCGCCGTTACTATTCTTGTGGCGTTGCTACTCGACAAACTCTTGGGCGAACCGAAAAGGTTACATCCGTTAGTTTTATTCGGACGCTGGGTCGATTTTATCGAAGGGCGGTTAAATCAAGATCGATCCAGTAAGCTTAATGGTGTTGTGGCCGTTATTTTGGTTCTATTGCCGGTTGTTTATTTAGCTGTATATATTGAACGGAGTATCAAGGATGGTCCGTTGTTAAGCGTAATCGTCGCAGCCTTTATTTTATATATTGCTATTGGTTGGCAGAGTTTGATCAGCCATGCAAAAAATATTATTCATCCAATGGTTTCGAATGACTTAAAAAGTTCAAGAGAAGCACTTTCAATGATAGTAAGTCGTGACACGAGTGAGTTAAGTGAAAAGGATATAGCCAAAGCAGCAACAGAATCAGTATTAGAAAATGGTGCTGATGCGATTTTTTCTGCTTTATTTTGGTTTTTTTTGTTGGGTATTCCCGGTGTGGTTTTTTATCGCTTAACCAATACGCTGGATGCGATGTGGGGCTATAAAAATGATCGCTTTCTGCATTTTGGTTGGTGTGCTGCCCGTTTAGATGATGTGTTAAATTTTGTTCCGGCACGACTAACGGCCTTCAGTTATGCACTGATGGGGCAGTTTCCTCTGTCGATAGAATGTTGGCGTGCGCAGGGCTTTAGTTGGAAGAGCCCTAATGCCGGCCCGGTTATGGCGGCGGGGGCAGGGGCTTTAAATGTATCACTCGGTGGTGAAGCGATTTATGAGGGTAAAGTGCAGCAGCGGCCATTATTAGGCCCAGCTGAAACGGAGCAAACTAAAGCCTGCTTCAAGAGCATTTATAATGCCTGTGAGTTAGTGAATAAAACCATAGCGCTATGGGTTGTTGTTATAGTCGCTATCGCTGCTATCGAGCAGTTGTTATGAATGACGTGAGTGATAGCACTTTGCTAGCACAGCAATCGCTAGTGGCTAGATTATTGGCGACACTACCCCTGCATGGTGGTGATGTGCCAGCCGCAGCGCAGCGCTATGGCATTGCTGCGGAGCAATGGGTAGATCTATCCACCGGTATGAACCCCGAAGCTTATCCCGTGCCACCGATACCGGCGGCGGCTTTTAATGATTTGCCGTATTGGCAACCGGCTTTTCTTAAGGCAGCGAGCCAGTATTACCAACAAGAAAATTTCTTAGCGGTTGCTGGCACACAGTCGGCGATTCAAAACCTACCGGAAATTTTAAATACCAAGCAACAGCTGAGTGTGCTGTTGCCTGATGTCGGTTATCAAGAGCATGCTAAGCAGTGGCGAGTGAATGCTAATGCGTTATTTCATTACCGTTCTGATACATCGAATCATATGTGTGTGGATATTAATGACAGTATCGCTGAGAACCCGCAGCAACATTTGGTCGTTATTCGCCCGAATAACCCGACAACATTACTTATTGATAGATCTCAATTATTGGCTTGGTCACAGCAGTTAGCCGAGAATGCTTATTTAATTGTTGATGAAGCGTTTATCGATGTTATTGCGGAGCACAGTTTTCTGGCTTTAGAGACGCTGCCAGAAAATATGATTGTACTGCGTTCATTCGGAAAGTTCTTTGGTTTGGCAGGTATTCGTTTAGGCTTTGTTTTTGCCAATAAAAACCTGCTGGGAGCCTTGAGTGAAAAATTAGGTATCTGGCCGGTGAATGGCCCTGCGCAATATGTTGCGTCTTGCGCGCTGGTGGATCGTGATTGGCATAAGCAGGCTAAAAAAGATATTGAAAAAAACTCAGCCACAACCTTGAATTTATTTAATCCTTTACTGAAACAGTTTGATCTTGCTGAGCCATTGAGACACGACCTGTTTTTATCCTTACCGATGTCCTTACTTTCAGCTTTGCAGATATATAATTTTTTAGCTAAAGATGGGGTGTTAACGCGTGTGGTTGTGCTTTCAGAAAATCGTGCATTATTGCGAGTGGGATGTGTTAATCATCTGGATACCCAAGCTTTAGAAAAAATCGAGCTGCTTATTACTCGGTTGTGTAAGTTTGAAAAATTGGATGGGCTGCAAGAAAACTTGCGTTTAATCTCAGCAGAGACATTAATAGAATGAAATACTTTCCGCTGTTTCATCGCATAGAAAATAAAACCTGCTTGATTGTTGGTGGTGGCAAGGTGGCTTTGCGTCGGGCGCGTGCGCTGGTAGCGGCAGAAGCGAAGGTTGAAGTGATTGCGCCGGAAATTAGCGATGAGCTGCAAGCGTTGATTAAAGGCTCGCATGGAAAACTGTCGTGCATGAAGGTTGATGTTGTCAGCCTGCCGACAAAGTATTTATGCATTATTGCGGCGACCAATGATCGCGAGGTGAATGCTGCCGTTACTGATTTTGCCAAAGCCAATCGTATTCCAGTTAATGTTGCCGACAATCAAGCAGTATGTGATTTTATATTTCCCTCGATCGTAGACCGGCAACCATTAACTGTAGCCATTTCGAATAATGGTACCTCGCCGGTATTGTCGCGCTTATTAAAACAACAAATCGAAGCTTATATACCGGCGGCTTTTGGTGAGTTGTCGCAGTTAGTAGGGGACTATCGCGAGCACGTTAAAACGGCTATTCCCGATGGAAAAACGAGAAAGATTTTTTGGGAGCATGTATTACAGGGGCCTGTTGCTGAAGCTGTTTACTCCGGAAAATCAAAACAGGCAGAACAGCTCTTACAACAGGCGTTGCAATCTCCAGAGCAGTTTAATCTTAAGGGCGAGGTTTACTTAATTGGTGCCGGCCCTGGTGACCCTGATTTATTAACGCTGAGAGCGTTTCGGTTATTACAACAGGCTGATGTGGTTTTATATGATCGCTTGGTGTCTGATGGGGTGATGGCGCTAATCAAACACGGTACTGAATTGATTTATGTCGGTAAACGCCGTAATGAACATTCGGTTCCGCAGGGTGGGATTAATCAATTATTGGTGGAACACGCCAAAAAGGGTAAACGAGTGGCTCGATTAAAAGGCGGTGACCCGTTTATTTTTGGTCGTGGTGGCGAAGAAATTGAAACCTTAGTGGATGAAGGTGTTCCATTCCAAGTGGTGCCCGGGATAACCGCGGCCAATGGTTGTTCTGCTTATGCGGGGATTCCTTTAACACATCGCGATTATGCACAATCAGTTCAATTTGTTACCGGCCAGCTCAAAGATGGCACCATCGATTTAAATTGGCAGGAGCTGATTGTGCCGGGTAAAACTTTAGTGTTCTATATGGGTTTAAAAGGATTGCCAGTTATTACTCAATCCTTAATTGAGAATGGTATGGCGGGCACTATGCCAGTGGCTTTGATTGAGAAGGGCACCACTAAGGAGCAGCGTGTACTGGTGTCGACACTGAAAGATTTACCTGACCTATTACATCGAGAAAAGGTAGCTTCTCCCTCGTTATTCATAGTGGGTGAAGTAGTTCAGTTGGCAAGTAAATTAGACTGGTATGAGGTTTAAATGCGTCACTCTCATCAATTTTCAGATCAGGAAAAAAATGCGGTCTATAAGGCTATGTCCGAACGGCGTGATATGCGTCATTTCAAAGGAGGGGCATTAGACGAGTCGATATTACAGCGTATTCTAGCCGCTGCTCACATGGCACCTAGTGTGGGCTTAATGCAGCCTTGGCGATTTGTGAGAATAACCGATACGGCTATCAGGCAATCGATTTACGGCATTGTTGATAAAGAGAGAGAGTTAACCGCAGAAGCCTTGGGTGAGAGAAAGGCAGAGTTTTTAAAATTAAAAGTAGAAGGCATTAAGCAGTGTTCCGAATTATTAGTCGCCGCCTTACCCGATAAGCGTGAAGAGCATATCTTTGGGCGAAGAACGATTCCTGAAATGGATCTGGCTTCACTATCCTGCGCTATTCAAAATATGTGGCTGGCAGCGCGAGTTGAAGGTATCGGTATGGGTTGGGTTTCTTTATTTGATCCCGATGATATTAAAGTATTATTGAATATGCCCGAGGGTAGTAAGCCGGTCGCGATACTTTGTATTGGTCATGTTGATGTTTTTTATGAAAAACCGATGTTAGTGCAAGAGGAATGGGCTGAAGAAAAGCCATTGGAGGATATGGTGTTTGAAAACAGTTGGGAGCAAGTTTATTGATTGATAGTGACGTTTAACTAATTGATCGCAGCTCTGTGATGCACATAATATGTAAACCATTGCATTTTCTTGCGTGAAAAATACGTGATGATACGGGTGCTTTATACTGCATTAATGTGAATGAAGCCGAGTAATGGGCACAGAAACCGGTTTATAAATTGTGACCTAATGAAGAAAATACCTATACTAAGTCTGAAATATGCCACTGGCAGTTTTGAGGTCAACGGTCCAATTTCTTCAGGTCCAGCATAACTCTGCACATCCTCGTTCATTGCTCAAATGCCTCAGGCTTCCCATATATTTAGGGCAAAGCCGATCTGACGCTACTTTGAACAAATCGGTAAAGGTGCCATTAAGACCAGCTGGTGTTATTTATTCTTGATATAGACTACAAGTACTGCAATATATCGGAAACTTCAGGCGTTATTTATTTATCCAGTCGGCGTTGAGGTGCAGGATTATGTCTCCATTGGATTGGTTTTTATCTGATTAAGTAGATTTCCGTTACAATTAGCTAGGTCGTTCAGTTAAAGCATAAATTATATGTCAAATAAACTATTAAGCAGGATATTTCCTATGCCGTTTGCGCTAGTGGGTTTTTGTAACCAGTTGAAATCCAAAGAAAATAATCGCTTGTTAGCAATCGAGTGGGAATGAACAAGCATAAGCGTTTGAGCAGTTATTGAAATGACAGTTTCTGATCGCCAGCCACAAGACGAACACTATATGCGCCTAGCCTTGGCTTTGGCCGCAAAAGCCGCCGCTGCTGGTGAAGTGCCCGTGGGCGCATTGGTGGTAGTCGATGATGAGATTATAGCCGAAGGTTGGAATCAGCCTATTGGCAAGCATGATCCCACCGCTCATGCCGAAGTCATTGCCTTGCGTGCTGCGGCTAATAAGTTGGCCAATTACCGCCTTCCTGGCGCTACCCTTTATGTCACTATTGAGCCTTGTACTATGTGTGCCGGTGCGCTCATTCATGCGCGAGTTGCGCGTGTGGTTTACGGTGCCCTTGAGCCAAAATCAGGTGTGGCTGAAAGCAATGGGTGCTTGTTTGAAGGCGAACACCTTAATCATCAACTTGCACTGACTGGCGGTGTATTGGCCTTGGAATGTTCGGCGTTAATCTCAGATTTCTTTAAACAGCGTCGACTTAGCCGCTAGTGTCTGTTAGCAGTTATCACGCAGGCATAAATAAGCGGAGTGGGCTTTCGCACACTCAGGGCAGTCTCACAATGTAGCTATGTAAATTGTGTAAACTGCCGATCTATAATAGATTATCATCGACAGTCGTTGGCGTGGATAGCTTTGCTCGGATGAATCATTTCTAAATTCTCATATAAAGCATGGCAGTGCTTATCGAGTCTGCCAGAGATGGCTATGCTGAAATAGCAATAAGTAACTCGAATTAGTCGTTTTCCTGTTCCACAATCCTCCGCTTTGGTTTTCTGGTGGTTATGATTTTCTCTGCGTAACATATTGTTTTTAATGTTTTTAATGTTTTTTATTTTTGTGATCTTGCTCTCTGAGTATTTTCCGGTTTGACGCTCGCGAATTTTGCTGTTCGCACAGCGCTTATTGCTGCCGATGAGATAATATCGCGGCGAAATTATTTTGACTATAATGTATAACTATAAAATCATGGCGCCATTACCGGCGTCGCTGCCAGCTATTTAAAGTCTAGGGTCAAAGCGATTAATGAAAATCTGGAATAGCCAACTCACCGTTGCGGCAAAGCTCAATCAACTTATCGTGCTCACCACCAGCATCGCCGTAATCGTGGTAACAGTTACTGGCATAGTGACTGATTATCAAAAAAATAGCAGCGAAATAGCGAGTCTGTTAGACAGCCACGCCCAAGTTATCGGCAGTAACAATACTGCGGCGATTGTGTTTGATGAGCCATTTAGCGCCAGAGAGTCACTTAAATCTCTCGAGGTGGTAGCCGGGATTGTGATTGCCGCCATTTACAGTGATGGAGGCGCCTTATTTGCCAGTTATGCTAACGATGACAGCCTTGCGATTCCCGAATATCGCCAGTCAGGTTATTACTTTGAGAGCGGCCATGTCGATTTGTATCAAACGATTATGCTTGATGGCGACAATATCGGCACAATATTGCTGCGTTACAATATGTCTGAATCTTATTCGGCACTATTTCAAAAGCTATTTATCGATTTGGGGGTAGGTCTGCTGGCAGTTTTGCTGGCGGTATTTTTGGCCTACCGCGTTCAACGCACTATCACCACGCCTATTCATCAACTATCGCAGACTGCGCAAAAGATTTCGGATAAAGGTGATTATAGTGTGCGTGCGCCGATTATTAGCAATGATGATATTGGTCAGTTGACCAACATATTTAATACCATGTTGCAGCAAGTGCAGGATCGCGATAGCGAGTTGGCTAACTCGAGAGATTTGCTAGAGCAACGAGTGCAAGCACGTACCGCTGAGCTTACTATTGCCAAAGAGCAAGCAGAGGCCGCGGCCCGATCTAAGTCGCAATTTTTGGCCGCCATGAGCCATGAAATTCGTACCCCCCTTAATGGTGTGATCGGTATGGCCTCCTTGGTGGCAGGCAGCGATTTGGACGAAGAGCAGCGAGATAGTCTTGAAACCATTCAAACCTCGGCGGATGCCTTGCTCGGTATTATTAATGACATTCTCGATTTTTCTAAAATCGAGGCAGGCAAAATGAATTTGGAATTAATCCCCTTTAATATCCGCGCTACTTTTGAAGATTTGGCCGAGGTGATGAAGCTGCGAGCCGCCGAGAAAAATATTTATTTGCAGCTGCGGTTTGCTGAAGGTGTTGAAGAAAATGTCACCGGAGACCCCGGTAGAATACGCCAGGTGCTGATGAACTTTGTCAGCAATGCGGTTAAGTTTACCTCGCAGGGTGGCGTGATGATTGATGTCACGGCAGAACCTTTGGGGGGAGGAAATTGTCGCTATCATTTTGCTGTCGAAGATACCGGCATTGGTATCTCCAATACCAAGTTGGAACATGTGTTTGAAGAATTTGCGCAAGCTGATAGCTCCACTAGGCGTAAGTATGGTGGCACCGGTTTGGGCTTAAGTATTTGCGCCTTATTGGCCAAATTAATGGGCGGCAAGGTTGACGTTAAAAGTTGCGAAGGGCAGGGCTCCCGTTTTAGCCTGGTTTTGGAATTACCGGTTAGCTCCCCCCCCAGCTTGGCGGCGCCAGAGCCCCCCCATCAAATTGGCCTCCAGGTATTAATCGTTGGTGATATTACTGCCGGTCACCAGTTAACCGCTGAGTGGTGCCAACGCTGGGGCATGCACACTGAATTTGTCGCCAGTGCTGAGCAGGGGTTGAAAAAACTTACACAAGCCCGTGAAAGTGTTGTAAATGGCGGTAAGGGGTTTGATCTGGTGATTGTCGATGAAACGCTGGAGATGCTTAACTGTATTGCCTTCGGTAATCAGATACGGGGAGACGACAGTTTCAAACAATTTGCACTAATGTTGCTGACTATTGGTTCGCTAGGTGATAAAGGGCGACTAATCGAAGATGCTGGTTTTGGTGGCTATTTATCGCGGCCAGTGAAAGAGAGCCATATGTTGAAAATGATTATGGAATTGGTGAGTCGGCATCAGGCTGGCGGCAGTGGTGAGTTCCTCACGCCTTATACCCATACAGAGCAAAAAAACACCAACATCGAAGTGACTTCCGGTCGGCAATTGCAGGTGCTGTTGGCAGAGGATAATTTGGTTAATCAAAAAGTCGCTGTACGGATGCTACAGAAATTGGGCTGTAGTGTTGATGTAGCCGTTAACGGTCAAGAAGCTGTCAAGATGTGGGGTGAGCAGCGCTATGACGTTATATTTATGGATTGTCATATGCCGCTATTAGATGGCTATCAGGCGACTAGGGACATCCGTACCACTGAAGCTGAGAAAGGCGGGCATATTCCTATTGTGGCATTAACCGCCAATGCGTTGGAAGGTGAGGCACAAGTCTGTGCTGATGTGGGTATGGACGGATTTATTGCCAAACCTGTGAAGATTAATCACTTAGAGTCAGTGTTAACTGATCTCAGCCATAATCGCTTGAGTATTAAGTAATTCGCGACCTTTGCTTATTCGGTGGTGGCAATTTTTGGCTATAGCTTGGTCTTTATTGAATCATTAATCTTGTCAATAATTTTGCGTGTTTACACTTCTCTGCAGTATCGCTTTGCGGCACAATATTGTTGCCTGCTATAATGCTGGATCTTTGCCGGCAGCTTATAAAATAGTTTGACCCTAAATGTTGTTGGCATTGGCTGTTTTGGCTATTGTTGCCTACGGCTATTCCACCGTTTAATAAGCCTTTATGCTATTCATCTAGAGTATCAATCGATTATGAGTGATTCATTACCAGTTATTGCAATATTAGGGGGTACCGGTGAGTTGGGTACTGGCTTGGCTCGGCGTTGGGCACAGGCGGGTTATCAGGTCATTATTGGCTCGCGTACGGCCGAGAAAGCGCAAACAGCAGCGGCTGATTTGAAAGTTGTGATGCAACAGCGCGGTATTGATACGGTTAACGTACAGGCGATGGAAAATCTTGCGGCAGCCACCGCGGCTGACATCTGTGTCATGACGGTTCCTTTCGCTCATCAGGCGTCTACTTTGGGCTTGGTGAAAGAGGCGTTAATCGGTAAGGTGCTTATTGATGTGACGGTTCCGTTGGTACCACCGAAAGTGGCGCGCGTACAATTACCGGAGCAGGGCTCAGCGGGTCAAATTGCCCAGCAAATATTGGGCGAAGAAGTATTTGTTGTTTCCGCGTTCCAAAATGTTGCAGCCCATCATTTGCAGGAAGGCCAAGGGTTGAGTTGTGATGTGATTGTTTGCGGCAATAAGAAAGCTGCCCGCGCGCAAGTCATTGATTTAGTAGAGGCTGCCGGTATGCGTGGCTTTCACGGAGGCAGTATTGCTAATGCAGCGGCCACTGAAGCGCTGACGTCTGTACTTATATTTATCAATAAACAATACGGCTGTCATGCGGGTATCAGTATTACCGGATTAGATGATAAAGGCTGATTAACTGGCATGTCATCAATGCGTCTTACTGCTTTATCGGACTTTCCTCTGGTCGAACCTGGCGATAACCTGTGCCAACAAATCATCAATTCTTTAGCCAGTTCGCAGCTTGAACTAGCAGATGGTGATGTATTGGTGCTGGCACAAAAAATCGTCTCGAAAGCTGAAAATCGCTATGCCTATTTAAACGATGTCGAACCCACTGCCGAGGCGATTACCTTGGCCCAGCAAATTCATAAAGACCCGCGTCAAGTGGAGCTGATCTTATCTGAATCCAATGAGATTGTTCGGCAGCGTCCTGGCGTAGTGGTGGTGGAGCATCGACTCGGTTATGTGCATGCCAATGCCGGTATCGACAAATCGAATATTCACTCCGATGACGATAATCCAAGAGTGTTGTTGTTACCGCTCGATTCTGATGCCAGTGCTGGACGGCTGCGTGCTACGTTATTAACGCAGACCGGCAAAGTTATTTATATCATCATCAACGATAGCGCTGGACGCGCTTGGCGCAACGGTACCGTCGGCATGGCTATCGGCACGGCGGGCTTTGAGCCAGTTGAAAACTTAATTGGCAGTAACGATTTATTTAATCGACCTTTAGAGGTAACTGAAGTGGCCGTGGCGGATGAATTAGCGGCTGCCGCCTCTTTTATGATGGGGCAGGCGGATGAAGCATCGCCAGTGGTGCATATCCAAGGCGCGAAACTGCGCCCAGCAACGGTCGGCTCCGGCAGCCTGATTCGCGATAAATCCAAAGATATGTTCCGCTGATGACTAGTGCAAACGGCAGCCAAAGAAATAAAATCTTAGCTCTCTCTGGTGGCGTTGGCGGTGCTAAGCTCGCTTTGGGTTTGGCCCATATGCTACCGACCCAACAGTTGACGATAGTGGCGAATACTGCCGATGATTTTAGCCATCTCGGGCTGACCATATGCCCTGATTTGGATACCGTGATGTACACGTTGGCGGGTATTAATAACAAACAGCAGGGCTGGGGCTTGGCCGATGAAAGTTGGGCGGTGATGAGCGCATTAACGCGCATCGGCGCTGAAGACTGGTTTCAATTGGGCGACCAGGATATCGCTACCCATTTACAGCGAAGCCAGCAGTTGGCCAACAGTGATAGTTTGTCGGCGGTGACGGAGGCGCTTTGTCAACGCTTGGGTGTTAAACATAAATTATTGCCGATGAGTGATGACCCGGTGCGAACGCAAATTAAAACAGCACAGGGGGATTTGGCGTTTCAGCATTATTTTGTCCGTGAACGCTGTCGACCTGCGGTCAGCGGTTTTTATTTTTCCGGTATAGAGCAGGCCAAGCCTCAGCATGAGTTTATGGCCCTATTACAAAGCGATGAGTTGGCGGCGATAATTATTTGCCCCTCTAACCCTTTCGTCAGTGTCGAGCCGATTTTACAGCTTGCCGGCGTTCGTGAAGCGATGGCAGCTAGTGCCGCACCGGTGATTGCCGTGTCGCCAATTGTCGCCGGTTTGGCGATAAAAGGGCCAGCGGCGAAAATGATGACCGAGTTAGAGATACCCGCAACGGCAACCGCGGTGGCAGAATATTATGGAGATTTACTCGATGGTTTTGTGTTGGATCAAACGGATCAACATTTGCAGTCGGAAATCTCGGCGCTGGGCTTACCCGTATTAAGTACAGCAACCATTATGAAAACATTACAGGACCGTATTGATCTGGCGTCAGCAGTGTTATCCTTTGCTGAAAACATAATAAAATCTAGTTTGGGTGGTAGGCACTAATGTTGTGGGCACTGTTGCCATTAAAAGATTTCGTCAACGCTAAGCAGCGCTTATCGGGGGTTTTAGCCGCCAATGAACGCCGGCATTTATTCCACAGCATGGTTGAGGATGTGCTTGATGTTATTGCTAAGCACCCCGCGATTGATAATGTCGTTATCCTTTCTGATGACCCCAGCGCGGCTTTGTTAGCCGAACATTATCAGGTGACTTGTTGGGCTGAGTCAGCGTTTAATGTGACTGGTTTATCAGCCGTGGTGGATGCCGCCGCTCAAAAAATCAGCGACTTAGGTATCGAGCGATTAATGGTGTTGCACGGCGATGTCCCTTTGCTTAGCAGTAATGAAATACAGCGAATCATTAACCTTAGTGATAGCACTCAAGCGGCAGTTACCATTGCGCCTGACACTGTTAAAGATGGCAGTAATTGTATTATTGTGACACCACCTACCGCGCTTGAATTTGATTACGGTCAGCAAAGTTTTAGCAAACACTCTAGCCAAGCTGCCGCAAAAAAATTATCCCTAGCCGTGCAAGAGTTAGCCGGTGTGGGCCTCGATATTGATACCCCTGAAGATCTATTGTCTTTGTGCCAAAGCAATGCCGAGCACAAACATACGTTGCGTTATCTGCAGCAAAGTGGCATTGCCAACCGAGTACAAACAATGATGGAAGAAGAGGCCCTTGAATTACCTAGCTCGGCTAAACCTAAGTCCTTAATCGAAACTTTAATGGCGCAACATGCGCAAGCGCAGTTGCCGACCACTGAACAGGCTTTGGCTTTAGCGGAGCTTAGTGATTACAACACGTTGGTTACCGAGCAGTTACTGCTGGGGGCAAGCCATTTGCGCGATCAGGGTTTTCGCAACGTGGTTACTTATTCCCGCAAAGTATTTATCCCATTAACGCATTTATGCAGGGATGTTTGTCATTACTGCACCTTTGCGCAAACGCCAAAGAAAATCACTTCGCCTTATATGAGTGTCGACGAAGTGTTGGTCTCGGTGCGAGCGGCGGCCGAGCAAGGCTGTAAAGAAGCCTTATTCACACTCGGTGAAAAACCAGAACTGCGTTATAGCGCAGCCCGTAAAGCCTTGGCTGAGATGGGCTTTGCGTCAACCTTGGATTATGTGGCTCATGTAGCGCGCATTGTATTTGAAGAAACCGGCGTGTTACCGCATATTAATGCTGGCTGCATGACGGATGAAGAAATTGACATGCTGCGGCCGGTTTCAGCCTCCATGGGCATTATGCTGGAGTCTGCCTCTGAACGCCTATGTGAAAAAGGCATGCCGCATTATGGCTCGCCTGATAAAGCCCCAGCTTTACGTTTGGCGACGATAGCGCGGGCCGGTAAAGCCAAGGTGCCGTTTACCTCAGGGATTTTAATCGGTATCGGTGAAACCCGCCGAGAGCGAATCGAGTCACTGCTGGCCTTACGTGAACTGCATGCGGTTTATGGCCACTTGCAGGAAGTGATTATTCAAAACTTCCGCGCCAAAGAACACACCAAAATGTCTGAGGCGCCAGAGCCAGATTTAGATGAATTGCTCTGGACTATCGCCGTCTGCCGATTAATTTTTGGTCCTCAGATGAGTATTCAAGCACCGCCAAATCTCAGCCCCGGTGTGTTACCTAGATTAATTCAATCGGGCATTAATGACTGGGGCGGTGTGTCACCGGTTACTCCTGACTATGTGAACCCAGAAGCGCCGTGGCCGCATTTAGAAAACCTAGCCAAAGAAACGGCTGTCAGTGGTAAAATATTGCAACAGCGTTTAACCATTTACCCACAATATGCGGTAGAGGGAGAGCAATGGTTACATAACGATCTACAAACAGCGGTGCTACAAGCCATAGATGCAGAAGGTTTTCCGCGGGTTGATGAGTGGTCACCTGGTGAGTCGTCTCAGTTGCCTCCGGCAGATATATTGTCACAACTACACGCTCAGCCTTTAAAGCATGTGTCAGCGGATATCGCGGCGGTTGTTGCCGCTGCTCGTGCAGGCAATACGCTGACTGAAGATCAGGTTGTCCGTTTATTTCAGGCCCGCGGCGATGACTTATCTTATGTCTGTCAGCAGGCGGATCAGTTTCGTCAGCAGCTTAACGGTGAGCAAGTTTCTTATGTGGTTAACCGCAACATTAACTACACTAATATCTGTTATTTCAAATGTCAGTTTTGTGCTTTTTCGAAGGGCAAACTGAGCGAGAATTTACGCGGTCGGCCCTATGATCTTGGTAGAGATGAAATTGAGCGCCGTTGTCAGGAAGCCTGGCAGCGCGGCGCCACCGAAGTCTGTATGCAGGGCGGAATACATCCAGAATATACCGGAGAAACCTATCTAGAAATTTTGGCTGCGGTAAAATCGGCGACCCCAGACATGCATATCCATGCTTTCTCTCCACTTGAAGTTTGGCAGGGCGCCGCCACCCTTGAATTACCGATTGCTGACTATCTTCAGCAGTTAAAGCGGGCGGGCTTAAATACCTTGCCGGGTACCGCGGCAGAGATTCTCGATGATGACGTCAGGGCTGTGCTTTGCCCGGATAAAATTAATACCGAGCAATGGTTAGATGTTATGGAAACTGCTCATCAGCAGGGTTTCAAAACCACAGCCACCATTATGTATGGCCATGTCGAAAAACCTCAACACTGGGCGCGCCATTTATTACGTGTTAGGGCTTTGCAGCAGCGCACCGGTGGCTTTACAGAATTTGTGCCATTGCCCTTTGTTCATATGGAAGCGCCTTTGTATCTAAAAGGCAAGGCGCGTAAGGGGCCGACATTTCGTGAGGCTTTACTGATGCATGCGGTATCGCGCTTAGTGTTATCGCCCTTGATCGAGCATATCCAAACCTCTTGGGTAAAAATGGGTCAGCATGGAGTGGTAGCGTGTTTGCAAGCCGGTGCTGATGATTTGGGTGGCACCTTGATGAACGAAACCATTACTCGGGCGGCGGGGTCAGAGCATGGCCAAGAATATTCGCCTGAGGAAATGCAGCGTTTGATTAAATTAGCCGGTCGCGAGCCGCGCCATCGAACTACGGATTATAGCGATGTTACTAGCGAGCGTATGACAGCGGCAGGCAAGGCAGAACCGTTACAACAGGTGGTTAATACGCCGGCGAAAAAGTATGAGCGCAAAGAGCGCAAAACCTCAACATTGATTGCTAATGGCTAAGTAATGTCGCTAGTCTAATTCTGCCGATGGCATCCAGTGTGGTGTTTACTACGTAATTGTTATACAAATATTAGCAAAATCGTTATCCAATGCAGGCCGTCAGTATGCTGAATGCAATTGCCACGCTTAAACATAGCCGTCAACGCCTGTTGATACTGCTGCTTTTGCTGGTTTTTGTTAGTGCCTGTACCGGAAAAACTTCCTATCGCTTTCTGGATTGGTTGGTGGCATGGTCGGTCGATGACTATGTGCAATGGGATAACCAACAGCAGCACAATTTTGATCGCCGCTTGGAGAGGCTACTAACTTGGCACCAGTCCGAGCAGTTGCCGCTTTACAGTGCATTTCTCCAACAACTTGTCCAAGATACAGCGCAGCCGTTGAATACCGAATTGGTGAGCCTGCGTTTGGATGAAATGTTAGCGTTGTCTAATCAGGTAATTGTTAAAGTTGAGCCCGATGCGATTGCTTTACTGTCGTCGCTGGATGATAAACAAGTACTGGGGCTGCAGGAAAACCTTGCCAAGGCCACCGCTAAACTGGAAAAGAAATATCTCAAAGCCAGTGACAAAAGCCGTTCTAAAAAGCGCATTAAAAACGTAGAGAAAGTGGTTAAGCGCTTTATTGGCCGCCTTAGTAAACCGCAAAAACAGTTTATTGCAGAGTGGGATGAACAGTTGCAAGATTCCACGGGCCTTTGGATTGAGAGTCGCAAAAACTGGGCCCAGAAATTTATTTCTATTGTTGAACAGCGCCAGGCAACCGAATTCCCTGGCCGTTTACAGAGCTTGTTATTGGATCCCCAGACCTTATGGAGTGATCAATATCGGCAAATGACTGAAGCTAATTTCAGCGTCGCTATAAACTTGGTAATTCAATTACAAAAAAGTATGTCGGAGAAACAGCGGGTGCATTTTGTCGATGAGCTTGATCAGTGGTCAACTACCTTCGATGATTTGGCGGCGGAATTGTTAATGGCGACAGGCGGAGGGGCTGCTGTATCAGTGCCTGCCATATGACTGACTGCCGCGCTATAGATTAGTTAAGGGTATCTGACCAACCGGCACTTCAACCGGCTCCGACGTTTCGCGATTGCGGACGGTGTCAGCAATTTGGTAGATCGGCCCTTGCAGCATACTGGTAAGCTCTTCACTGGCATTAACTCTTAGCAGCGCTTTGTCCATACAATCTAACCATTGGTCGCGCTCGTCAGGTCCGATCGGGTAAGGTTTATGTGGGTCAGTTAGGCAAACCGTACCATATTTATCCGAGTACATCGGTGGACCACCCATCCATCCGCATAAATATTCAAATAACTTTTCTTTAATTAATTCAAGATTAGCGGTGTGCATCTGGCGAATGGTATCGGCCTGTGGCTGTTCATCCATTACCTCGTAAAAGGCATTGACGAGTTGTCGGATGCCGTCTTCACCGAGCAATTGATAGGGAGTTGGTGCTTGCATGGTTATTCCACTGGTATTGATCGAATTATGCCGGTAAGTTTATCCTTCCATGGCGGTCAATAAAAGATAATGTTTTACATCCCAAGTAATCAATAATATGAAGTCAGCACAACAAAAATTAACACTTGAGCCTAGTTGGCAGACGCTATTAGGCGCAGAGCTTGAACAAACCTATATGCAACGGCTGCTGGAGTTTTTAGCGGCAGAGCAAAAAGCGGGGAAAAACATTTACCCGGCGAGCAGCGATTGGTTCAATGCTTTTAATAGCACTCCCTTTGCCGAGTGCAAGGTGGTGATATTAGGGCAGGATCCTTACCACGGTCCAGGACAGGCTCATGGTTTGAGTTTTTCAGTGTTGCAAGGGCAGCGTATCCCACCATCTTTGCGCAATATCTTTAAGGAGCTCATGCAAGACTTGGCTTTACCAGTGCCGTCCGAAGGCTCCTTGCAGCACTGGGCTGAGCAGGGTGTATTATTGCTGAATGCCACTCTAACCGTCGAAGAAGGGCGTGCCGGAGCACATCAGGGCCAGGGTTGGGAGCAATTTACTGATATGGCTATCGCAAAGCTTAACGCTCAGCGTGAAGGTTTGGTGTTTATGTTGTGGGGAGCTTATGCGCAGAAAAAAGGGCGATTTATTGACCCACAAAAACACTGTGTTTTGCAGGCACCACATCCATCGCCATTATCTGCCCATCGCGGCTTTTTGGGTTGTGGTCATTTTTCTGCCGCTAATGCTTATTTGAAGGAGCAGGGCTTGGCGGTGGTTGATTGGCGCCTGCCCTAGTCGATTTTAGGCCTTCTGGTAACTTCTATGACAACGCATTATTGCAGCAGGGCCATCGCAGCTTCCATGTCCGCAGAAAGATCTTCAGCTTCATGGGTGTTAACTTCATGAGATAGGCCTAGTCGTTCGAAGGCGCTAATTCCGCTCCAGTCCATTTCAGTATAAGCATGATCGCTGCCAATATAGCTTTGTAAGTTGGCAACCATTACCACATCTGCATAATCGACTTTCTCTACAGCGCGGTCAAAGCGGATATGCTCTTCAGGGACTAAGCGCAACAATTCTGGGAAATCCCAAGTTTCGAGAATTTTACGGCCGATTTCGGGATAGGCCATTTCAATCAGTTCGTCTAACAAGGGTAAATCTTTTAGCAGTTTGCGGTTGTCTTCGGCATAGGTAAGAATCGGCAAAACTCCGATTTTGTGCACTAGGCCGGCCAGTGTCGCCTGATCGGGTTTTAGTTTTGTATAGTTGCGCGCCAATACATGACTGATACCAGCAACTTCTGTACTGCGGTTCCAGACGTCGCGCAATTTCTCATCGATGATATCGGAAGTGGCCTGAAACATTTGCTGCATTGCCAAGCCGGTGGCCAAATTAGCCGTGTAATCAACCCCTAGTCGGCTCACCGCCATTTTAAGATCTTCGATGGCGCGACTGGCGCGCAGTAGTGGGCTATTGGCTACTTTGATAATACGTGCGGTTAGAGCGGCATCATTGGTAATTACGGCTGACAATTTCTTGATATCAATGTTTTCATCGGCGGCAGCTTCGCGTACTTGTAGGGCGACTTCTGGCAGGGTCGGTAACACCAGTTGATCGGATTCGATTGCGCGGATGATCTCGTTTTTAATGGGGATAACTATGTCAATCATTCTTGTTCCTAGTACCTAATAACGTTGGATGACTAGCTAAGGTTGCCTGACTGCTGACACATTTAATCTTCAGCAGTTATAGCATAGGACAGGCTGAGCACTGTTGCTGGAATTTTTTGCTGTTCAATAACAACACAGGCCTGAGTTATTTTATCATTGGTGATCACGGCTAAGGCTTCACTGTGCTGTTCATCAATCGTACTGCAATTAACAATGTGACCAATATTTTGCTCGCTGTCGGCGGAAATAATATCTTGCCCTGGGTGGAGGTCATGACTGGCCAACTTTAGGCGATACAAGCGGCGTTTTAATTTGCCTTTGTATTGCATGCGAGCAATTATCTCTTGGCCGGTATAACAGCCCTTAGTAAAGCTGATGGCGCCGGTTAGCTGGTAGTTGAGCATCTGCGGAATAAACTGGTCTACGGTCGCGGCAGTAATTTCTGCTAAGCCCTGTTGGATCATCAGGCCTTCCCAATGGCGCGAGCCTTGCAGTTGCAGGCATTCACTAAGCTGTGGCCAAAGGTCAGCAAGCTGTGCCACTTTCAGCCAGCATTCAAAGATCTGGCCGTTTTGATCGCGTTGAATAACAAGGCTACCCTCGTGACTTAGGCTGGCATTGATGCCATTGGGGCAGCGGCCAAAGCTGCGGCAGATGGCAGCATTTGCGAGCTCACCGTATAGGCCAACGGCTAAATACTCGGCACTGACATCATGTTGCTCGGCTTTAGAAAATACGATGTATTTACTCAGTATGTTGCTAGTGCTGTCGACAATATCGGCTCTCATTCGCAATAAATATTGCTCAGCACTGTTGCTGGCTAATTGAAAGCTGCTCAGGGTGCGGCCTTTGGGGTTGGCGAGGCAACCGCTGCTGCTCAGTTGCGGGTTAACCTTGCTGACATCGCAACTGGTTTGGCCCTGCAAGAACTTGGCGGTGTCCGGCCCGTTAATCGCCAATAGGCCGTAGTGACTCAATGGACTAATGCCATTTGCGGCGATGCTGCTAACGGATTGGCTAGGGGCGACGCAGTGGCCCCGTTCATCAATATCGAAGCCAAGCGAGGCGACAAAGCTGGCGGAGGTCTGGTGGCTCATAAGGGGTATTTATCTGGCATACTAAAGGGCGTATATAATAGGTGTTTGCAGCTTTGCTGTCAGCATTTTAATGGTGTTGATACGGCGCTAATCTGGCTATAATAGGTGGCTAGTAATGTCATCGTGATTAATGTGAAGCGCAAATGATTTCAGACCATGAATACAAACGTACCTGTTGGGCAAGCCGCCGAGGCATGCTCGAGCTTGACTTACTGCTGGTTCCCTTTGTCGAAGAAAAATTACGGCAACTCGATGATGTAAGTCAACAGCGCTATATCGAGCTACTGGTGTCGGAAGACAATGACTTGTTTGCTTGGTTATTGGGACACGATACCCCTGAGAACCCCGAGTTTAAAATAATTATTGGGCAAATCAGGGATTACTCGAACAACCGCTAGCTCAATATTGATCGCCAAGGAGGGCGTAGTCAGTGCATATCCCAGCTTTTAGCATCGCACTTAAGCCGTCACGGCGTTTTCGTTATTTTTTATTATTGCTGCATTTTCTCATAATCATCTCAATATGCTTCTTAACCTTACCTGGTTGGCAGGTATTGTTATTTAGTACGTTGATATTGTGCCATTGCCACTACGCTGTTCAACGTTACGCTTGGTCACAACAACCTCGCTGGGTACAGCGGCTGAGTTATCGTGATGGTTATTGGTATTTGCACACTAAGTGTGGGGCAGAGCATGCCGTTGAGCTTAGCCAATCGACAGTATGGCGCTGGTTGTTGGTGATGAATTTTAAACCTTTAGATTCAGCGCCAGCAATTGCCTTAAGCATTTTTGCCGATAGTGTTGCGCAAGATGATAGGCCGTTATTGCGTCGCTTGCGGTTAATGCTTCGCCAGTTGCCTGTCTATGTCGGCGATAACAGCTAGTGGATTGGCTTAATGTATAGGCCGCTATGCCTATGTCTTAAGCCCTAAGACTAAGATCTAGCGGAAATCGGCAGGGTTGAGGATGGTGTCTTCGGCAATGCCGTTGGTTTCGGGGTAATCCAATGTGTAATGCAGGCCACGACTTTCTTTGCGCGACATCGCGGAACGGATAATCAGCTCGGCGACTTTGGCCAAGTTGCGCAGTTCTATCAAATCATTAGAGACTTTGTAATTGCGGTAATACTCATTGATCTCCTGCTGCAATAACTCGGCTCGACTCAGGGCTCGTTGCAGTCGTTTGTCGGTGCGGACAATACCGACGTAATCCCACATAAAGCGGCGTACTTCATCCCAGTTATGCGATATCACAACATCTTCATCGGAGTTAGTCACCTGACTTTCATCCCAATCAGCTATTGTTATCGGTGTAGGCGTAGCGTCGGCATTGGCCAAAATATGGCGGGCCGCGGAGTGGCCATAAACAATGCATTCAAGCAGCGAGTTACTGGCCATACGATTGGCGCCGTGCAAGCCGGTAAACGAGGTTTCACCAATGGCATAGAGGTTGGGGATATCTGTGCGACCGTCGCTGTCGACCATTACACCACCGCAGGTGTAGTGGGCCGCAGGGACAACGGGTATCGGGTCACGGGTGATATCGATGCCCAATTCTAGACAACGTGCTTTGACCGTGGGGAAGTGATGCAGCAGAAAGTCCGCTGACTTGTGGCTGATATCGAGATAAACGCAATCACTCCCCAGTCGTTTCATTTCATGGTCGATGGCACGAGCGACAATATCTCTAGGTGCCAATTCACCGCGCTCATCAAAGCGGTGCATAAAACGCTCGCCATTGGGCAGCAGTAATTTACCACCTTCGCCACGAATCGCTTCGGTAATCAAGAAAGATTTAGCCTGCGGGTGGTATAAGCAGGTGGGGTGGAATTGATTGAATTCTAAGTTCGCCACTCGACAGCCTGCCCTCCAAGCCATTGCAATGCCGTCACCGCTAGCGCCATCTGGGTTGCTGGTGTAGAGATAAACTTTACTGGCGCCGCCGGTGGCCAACACCACAAAACGAGACTGAAACACCTCGACATGGTCGCTTTCGTTGTTCAGTACATAGGCACCGTGGCTGCGGCCTTGTTCTACGATTAAGTTAATGGCCAAACGATGGGCATAGATCTCGATATTGTCGGCGGCAGTAGCTTGTTGGATGAGGGTGCTGGATACAGCTTGCCCGGTGGCATCGGCAGCATGAATAATACGCCGCTGGCTGTGACCGCCCTCTTTAGTCAGGTGGAAGGAGTTTTCCTGGTCGGTATTGCGGCTGAACTGGACGCCTTGATCCACCAGCCAGTCGATAGCATTGCGGCTATTCTCAACAGTGAACCGCACCGCATCTTCATGACAGAGATTGCCGCCAGCATCTAGCGTGTCGGCGACATGAGAGTCAATACTGTCACGGTTATCCAATACTGCGGCAATGCCGCCCTGAGCATAGTAAGTAGAGCCTTCATTCAGCTCGCCTTTGCAAATTACTGCAACGCTAAAATGAGCGGGCATTTGTAGGGCTAAAGAGAGGCCTGCCGCGCCACTGCCGATAACGAGGACGTCGTGTTGAAAATGTTTGCTCATAATAGATGCTGGCGCTCGACTTAATTTGTCTTTTTAAGCTTTGATGGCTTATTGGTTTATGACATACGGCTTAATAATAGCGCTAGACCATAGACTGACTGAGAAATGCGCGTAGTATAAACCTGAGCTGCCTTGAAATGGCAAATTAAGTGATTAAAAAAGACGACTTAGCTGAACTTCCCGAGATTTCCATGTTCTTAATTGCAGATATTATGACATCGAGTGTAAATAGCTCGCTATAGAACGAACTTCCGGAACAGGCAAAGGTCTACGAAGTATGGGACTACCTGGCAGAAAAAATGATCAAAATAAACCGCTGGCTGAAGCTGACGGCATCGAGCAATCGCGTTCAGTTAGCGCTGGAGTTCAGATGACCGACGCTCAGCAATCAGATCAGCAATTAGTTGAGCGTGTACAGCAGGGTGATAAGCGAGCCTTTGATCTGCTGGTATTAAAGTACCAGCACAAGATCTTTGGTTTGATATCCCGCTATATTCGCGACCATGACGAAATTCAGGATGTTGCTCAAGAAGCTTTTATTAAAGCTTATCGGGCGCTACCGCGTTTTCGCGGTGATAGTGCCTTTTATACATGGTTGTATCGCATCGCGATCAATACCGCTAAAAACCATCTAGTATCCAGAAATAGACGCCCACCAGCTACCGATATAGATGTCGCCGATGCCGAGTATTACGAATCGGCTACCTTACTAAAAGATATCGAAAATCCAGAAAACGCCCTCTACGGAGAGGAGCTGAAAGCGGTGGTTGAGATAGCGATTAAAAACTTACCAGAAGACCTACGCACGGCGGTGACTTTACGTGAGTTTGACGGTCTCAGTTATGAAGATATTGCCGATGTTATGGAATGTCCAGTGGGTACAGTGCGGTCACGAATTTTCCGTGCACGAGAAGCGATAGACAAACAGGTAAAAGGGCAGCTGTTTGGCGTTGAGCCAGAAGATCATCTGACGCTTGTTAAAGGCTAAAGAATAGAAGCTCAGTGATAGAAAGCTAAATTCTATCACTGAGCTATTTTAAACATACTGATAACCAGCACGGGCTGGTTATCAACTGAGGTAAAGCATGAGCGAGAAAAACCGCGAGTCACTGTCTGCATTAATGGATGGCGAAGCTGAGCAACTGGAGTTACGTAGGCTCTTGTCGTCCGAGGATGAAGCGCTGATTGAGACTTGGAGCCGCTATCATTTGGCCCGCGATATTATGCAAGATCACCAGCATACTGAGTTTCGGCATTTGGATATATCGGCTCGCGTTAGTGCCTCTATTGTAGATATCGAAAAGCAAGAAGCGATGGCCGCAAGTGATGGCCTGTCAGCAGAAACAGCGGCTACTCCGTGGTGGCGCCCAATGGCCAGTTTTGCCGTAGCTGCCTCAGTAACCATTGCTGTAGTGGTTGGCGTGCAGTCAGTAGAGCAACCCTTACCTGGTTTGAACCCCGATCAACTACAAAGCCAGTTACAAAATACACCGCAGGTAGCCAGTCGTGTTTATCCCGTTGCTGGCAGCAGTATGCAAGCGTCTGGCAACGGTGGTGTGATAAACTACCGTAATACTACCTTGCCAGGAAATTTAGCGGCGAGCCGAGCAGAGGCTGACGAGGAAGCACAACAGCGCTTAGAGCAATTTATGTTGCGTCATACCGAGCGTGCGGCACTTAACAATGGCCAAGGCATGATCTCTTTTGCCCGCATTGCCAGCTTTGAAGAAGAATGAGTTGCTAATAGTGGAAATAGTTAGATGAATAGCACGATAACTAATTGTCTAACGCTTGCTTTCTGCAGGCGTTTTTTTTTCAGCCTAATAACATCCATCCTGTTGGTGCTTAGTAGCCTAAGTGTCGCGCAAGATTCCCCGCGTAGCTTATTGGATCGTATGTCACACAGTTTTCGTGAGCTTAACTATCAGGGCAGCTTTAGTTTTGAGCAAGGCGGCAGTATGCAGTCTTTACGGATCGCGCATGCGGTTATTGATGGCGAAGAATATGAGCGGCTGCAATACATGGATGGCGATAAACGCGAAATTATTCGCCGCGGCCACGCTCTTAACTGTGTTCATCCTGGGCATCACCTGCTGCGTTTTTATGAGCAGCAGCAAAATCTGCGTTTTAGCCCAGTAAATGAGGCCGGAATTGGCGAGTTCTACCAATTTGTGCTGGCAGGCCAAGGTCGCGTGGCGGGTAGAGACGTAGACAACTTGTTAATCAGCCCGAAAGATAGCCATCGCTTTGGTTATCGTCTGTCCTTAGATAAAGAGTCTGGTTTGTTGCTGCGCACCGAGTTAATCGGTCGCAACAATGAAGTATTAGAGCGTTTTCAGTTTGCCGACATCATCATTGGTGAGCCGCTGGATAAAGCGTTTTTTGACGGCGCCGAATACAGCTATCATGCCGAGCATATCGCTCCTACAGAAGACAAGCCGGTGCAGATTGTAGCCGAGCGCAGTTGGCAGCTTAAATGGTTGCCCAGAGGTTTCACCCCGGTGGTGGCTAATCGTAAAGTCTTGAATGACGATATGGCGACATTTACTGACGGCTTGACGGTTTTCTCGGTATTTTTGGAGCGCAATGTCGATGCTCAAAGTTTGGCTCGCGGTGCCGAAGGTAGTGCCCAAAAAGGTGCTACTACTGCTTACACCCGAGCCTTGCTTTTAGCCAACCATCCTCATAGAGTTACCGTAGTTGGCGAGATTCCGGCACGGACTGCCCAGCTCATAGCCCAATCCGTCCAGCTGGTCGAGGCAGAATCACCCGAACAGTGATAACGTTAGCGTCGGTCAACTATAAAAGAGCAAACCGTTAATATGATTACCGAAACCGGCCGCGTTGTCGCGATAGAAGCAGATGGTCTGTGGGTGGAAACCATTCGCAGCAGCACCTGTAATAGTTGTTCGGTACAAAAGGGTTGCGGGCATAGCATGCTCAACAAAGTCGGCGACGGAAAGCGTCATCATATGCGAGTTATGTTGGGTGCATTAGCGGCCAGCGACTTTACTGTTGATGATGAGGTTAAAGTCTGCATTCCAGAGCAGGTCTTGGTTTCAGCGGCGCTGTTAGTTTATCTATTGCCTTTGTTGAGCTTGTTGGCAGGTGCCTCACTGATCTCTATTTGGTGGTCGGGGGATGTCGCTGCGCTCTTAGGTGCGGTGATGGGTTTTGCGTTAGGCCTTGGGTTGGTTAGGCTGCACGCATGGCGCAATCGTAATAATCAATCCTTGCAACCTTGGATAATGCCCGCTGCTGAATCGCTATTGTCTGGTGACAGCTTGCAGTCCTTAGAAATCGCAGATCCTGTCTGAGTTCCCCCCCTTAGCGCATCTTTTAAATGCGTGGGCTGATAATAATGGCATCTTTTGCTATCCCTTCATGGCGCCGTTACGGGGTTTACTGTAAAATCCGCCGCTGTCTTATTCTTTGGTGTTGATTGGCGTGAGTGATTTAGCCCTAATTCGTAACTTTTCTATTATTGCCCATATTGATCATGGTAAATCGACTCTAGCGGATCGTTTTATTCAAATGTGCGGTGGCCTCAGTGCGCGTGAAATGGATTCGCAGGTACTTGACTCGATGGATATTGAGCGGGAGCGGGGCATTACCATCAAAGCCCAGAGCGTTACCCTCAATTATCACGCAAAAGACGGCAAGACATATCAGCTCAATTTTATTGATACCCCAGGGCATGTGGACTTTTCTTATGAGGTTTCTCGCTCGCTTGCGGCCTGTGAGGGTGCCTTGTTAGTGGTCGATGCCGCTCAAGGTGTCGAAGCGCAATCGGTGGCCAATTGTTATACGGCTATCGAGCAGGGTTTGGAAGTACTGCCGGTATTGAACAAAATGGATCTGCCGCAGGCGGACCCCGATAATGTTAAGAACGAAATTGAGGAAATTATTGGCCTTGATGCATCAGATGCAACCCATGTTAGTGCTAAATCGGGCATGGGGGTGGCAGACCTTTTAGAGCAGTTGGTTGAGGTTATACCGGCGCCAGAGGGTGATATAGAAGCTGATTTGCAAGCGCTGATTATCGACTCTTGGTTTGATAATTATTTGGGCGTAGTGTCCTTGGTACGGCTTAAGCATGGTCAGTTACACAAGGGCGATAAAGTTATTATGAAATCACAGGGCCGTGCCCATGTGGTTGATAGCGTGGGTATTTTTACGCCCAAACGCACAGAAACAGGGGTATTAAGGGCTGGCGAAGTTGGCTTTGTTGTCGCTGGGATCAAAGATATTCACGGTGCTCCGGTGGGGGATACCATCACCCATGCAAAAACGCCGGATGTAGAACCATTACCGGGCTTTAAACAAATTAAGCCGCAGGTGTATGCGGGCATGTTTACCGTTTCTTCGGATGACTATGAAGATTTTCGCGATGCCTTAGCTAAGCTAACTTTAAATGATGCCTCTTTGTTTTATGAGCCTGAATCATCCGATGCCTTGGGTTTTGGTTTTCGAATTGGCTTTCTCG
>JBNMPW010000020.1:0-27093 GCA_051277205.1 Oceanicoccus sp.
GCCGCGCCTGCGGTGTCGATGGCATCCGCCCTGGTACCTATTGCGAACCAAAAATGACCACCGTTGGCTCTCAAGATACCACCGGCCCGATGACCCGCGATGAACTAAAAGATCTGGCCTGTCTGGGCTTCTCTGCAGATCTGACTATGCAGTCGTTCTGTCATACAGCGGCTTATCCCAAGCCTGTTGATATTGACACACAGCACACGCTACCTGATTTCATTATGACCCGCGGCGGTGTTTCGCTGCGCCCAGGTGACGGTATAATCCACAGTTGGTTAAACCGCATGTTACTCCCAGACACCGTCGGTACCGGTGGTGATTCACACACTCGCTTCCCCATGGGTATTTCTTTCCCCGCAGGTTCCGGGCTGGTTGCTTTTGCCGCCGCCACAGGTGTTATGCCACTCGATATGCCTGAATCTGTACTGGTTCGCTTTAAAGGTGAAATGCAACCCGGTATCACCTTGCGCGACTTGGTACATGCGATTCCTTATTACGGTATCAAGCAAGGTTTATTGAGCGTTGAAAAGAAAGGGAAAATCAATTTCTTCTCTGGTCGCGTACTTGAAATCGAAGGCCTTAATGATTTAAAAGTCGAGCAAGCCTTTGAATTGTCTGACGCCTCCGCGGAACGTTCAGCTGCCGGCTGCACTATCAAGTTGTCTGAAGACTCCCTTATTGAGTATATGACGTCTAATGTCACCCTGTTGCGCTCAATGATTGATGATGGCTACGGTGACCCGCGTACAATAGAACGCCGCGCGCAAGCCATGGAAGCTTGGTTGGCAAACCCAGAATTAATGAAGGCCGATACCGATGCTGAATACGCCGCCGTTATCGATATTGATCTAGCGGACATTAAAGAACCCATCGTTTGCTGCCCTAATGACCCTGATGATGCCAAGCTGCTGTCAGAAGTTGCCGGCGACAAAGTCGACGAAGTATTTATCGGTTCATGTATGACTAACATCGGTCACTTCCGTGCCGCGGGTAAATTACTCGAGAACAACAAAGAGGCATTAAAAACCCGTTTCTGGGTGGTACCGCCGACAAAAATGGATGAGCACATGCTGATGGAAGAAGGTTATTACAACATCTTTGGTCGCAATGGTGTTCGTACTGAAATGCCGGGTTGCTCACTCTGCATGGGTAACCAAGCACGGGTTGCTGCTGGCAGCACCGTACTGTCTACCTCAACACGTAATTTCCCTAATCGCCTAGGTGATGGCGCTAATGTTTATCTGGCCTCAGCTGAACTTGCCGCCGTCGGCGGTATCTTAGGCAAGCTGCCAACGCCAGCAGAGTATCTGAAATACGCGAAAGAATTAGACACGATGTCTGACGAAGTTTATCGCTACATGAACTTCGATCAAATTGAGTCGTTTCAAAAGAAAGCTAACAGCGCCAAGATCAATGCTGTTCAGATTGAAGAAGTCCGCATGTAAGCATTAGTATTAGTATTAGTATTAAATACCAAAGCCCCTGGCATACGTCATGCAGGGGCTTTTTTTTACATGTTATAAAAGCTAGTTAAGCCAATTTGAGCTGATAGCGCAAACTAAAAGCCTCTTTCCTTAATTGCTTAATAACCACTTTGCGTTGTTCTGCGGCTAAAGGTTGGTAACACAACTGCACATACAAGCGAGTCACCGCTAACAAACGGGCTTTCCAACGCGGCTCTTGCTCTGCTACGCGCCGGGCAAAATCAATCGCGCCCTCGCCGACTTTACGGACAAAACCTGCCCGCTCTAAGGAACGACAGAGCCGCAAATAAATCTTCGTTTCCAGTGCGCGCTTATTACTGCCCGATTGCTTTAATAGAAATAGCGCAACCAATAATAAAACAGCAGCACCCACGCCCAAAATCATCAAGCCCAAACGCAGTGGCGTTACCTTGCCCAACAACGATTCTAATACTTTTAGCTGTTGCTCACCCCGGTACTGCAAGATCAAATTAGCCCATTGGTAATTAAACGCATCTAGCTGCAAGCGCAAACGATTTAACCATACGACATTGCGATAACGCATCGGTGATAACAGGTTGTTCGATAGGAAACTGCCCTCTTTTTGTAATGCCATCTCCAGCCCAAACTCAATTCTGTCAGGCGCCACCGCCGCTGTTGGATCAACCCGCCGCCAACCACGACCGGCTATCCACACCTCGGCCCAACTGTGAGCATCAAATTGATGAACCAATACCGTCCCCGTTATTGGATTGACTTCGCCCCCTTGATAACCAGCAACTACCCGAGCAGGGATACCCGCCGCGCGCATTAAAAATACAAAGCTACTGGCATAGTGACTACAAAAACCACGACGAGTATTAAACAGAAAATCATCGATACTGTCTTGTTCTGCTAGCAACGGTGGCTTCAGCGTGTAAACAAAATTCTGCTGACGAATCATCGCTAACACTTGCTGTACATAAGCCGACTCCGTCCCCGCCTCCTTCAGCATAGCGTTGGCAAGTTGTCGCGATCCTGGATTGCCACCTCGCGGCAATGCTGTATCCAGCTGCCGATGAAAACTGGATAATTTAGGCTCCAATGGCGCCTGTGGATTTGACAACACGCGATATTTAATTCGGCTGTGCACAATATTTTTAGACACTAAACGGTAATCCGATGACAAGCGGATATTCTGCTCAGGGGAATATGCTAACGCTAATGCAAATAACCACGGCTGCTGGGTCGGCTCCTGAATAATGCTGTATTTAATTGGCGTGACAAGGCCTTCGGCCTGCTGCGGCTCCATTTGCTTTAACACGCCTAACAGCTGAGGCTCTCGCATGGGGCCGCGAAAATCAGCCTGCTGCCGCCAACTGCGGCCATCAAATTCTGACAATACCAACCCCCGCCAATACAATTGTGGGCGCGGCGGAATCTCACTTTCAAACTCAACTCGAAAAGCCAGCGCACCGCTCTGGCTCAAGTTCGAAATATCACCAGGAGTAATGGTATCTGTGACCCCTGTTTTTGCTTGATGAGCCGGCAACGGCACACTCCACAATGGGTCAAAGCGAGGAAACACTAAAAATAACAGCACCATTAACGGTATCGCTTGGCTGCAAATAACCAGTGCCTTGCGAAAACTGGCAAAACTCAATTGATCAAAGCTGTGTTGATGCAAGGCAATTAATGCGGTGATGATTAGCAGTAAAGTCAAAAAGATAATGCACGCCGCCCAAAAATCCTGCACAAATAAAAATTCAGTTACCGCGACAAAAAAAGCCAGGAAAATAATTAAATACGCATCACGAGGCGCTGATACTTCCAACAATTTTAGACAAAAACCAGAAAACAATAAGGCCACTGTTGGCTCCAAGCCAACCAAAGTGCCATAGCTATTATAAATCCCATAAATACATAAAAAAGGCAGCAGTAGCTTGAGCCACTTAGCGGGCAACGACCAACGGCCCTGATAAATCATAATACGCCACAGCGCGCACAACAGATAAACCGCTAACACCCACCAGGGTAACCGTTCAAAATGAGGCAAGATTAGCGCTAATTGCGCGATCAATATCCACGCCAGACAGTTACGCGGAATCTGCCAAGCTAAGCTCATTGGCTTCGCTCCGGCTGATCAAGATTTTCTTGCGTCTCTGCATCACCTAACCGAAACAGCGCTAAGGCTTTTAGTAATTTCTGTTGATGCTGACGACCATGAGCAGGGGCAAACTCAATACCCGGCAGTCGTAACCCATAATCGTCAGCGGTTTTCTCTAGTTGTAAAATCCAATAACATAAATAGCTGAGACGCTGTTCGACATCCCCTTGGAAATCCTGCCAATCTAGATAATGTTGCTGCTCACTATAGCTGGCAAACTGTTTTGTTAATAAGCCCTGCCCCTTGGCATAGCCTTTCCAATGTACATGTTTTAGCGGATCACCAGGGTGATACTCGCTGAACTCATAGAAATCATCGGCACCAACCACGGCTAATCTCTCACCGTCAGCCTCGCCTTCAACAACTTGCGCTTGGCTCAATGGCGCCGCCATCGGTTTCGGATAAACCAACACATCAATGTCTAGCAGCAACAAACTCCAGCAGCGCAATAAGCCTAAAGGGTAAACTGTCGCCACGGTTAAGCGGTTAGGACGAAACCAACCTCGACCAGCCACTGGTACATATAACGTTGCTGTAGCCGCACTGTTATCTGATAGGGTTACACTTGTTGCTTGTGCATCTGGCCAGCTCAAACGGATATCAAAGTAGCGACGTTTTCCACTACGTGTTAGCTCGATTTGTAATTGAACATAATCTCCGGAAAATACCGGCTCGCTGCGCAAGGCGGTTATCGTTAAACCCGATAAGTTAGCGAAGGTATGCAAAATGCCGACTACAAACACACTGGCTAATAGAAACACCAAGGCAAAAGCCATATTATTTTGGTAATTAATGGCCACCATTAAAATAACTAATAGCAGAAAAAAATACCACCACCCAGAACGGGAAGGAAAAATAAATAAACGTTTTTGATTAAGTGTAATAGAGTGACTAACCGGCAGCCGCCGGTTCAGAAAATACTGAAAGCGCTTAGCAATAAGTTGTTTTAGTTTTTCGAACACTATCACCTGACTCAATATGTTAGCCTGTTACTGTTCATCTTAACGAACCAAACAACACTAGCCGGAAGGCCTACTTAATCACCGACACCTGCTCCAACAACTGCTGCGAAAAACCACCCTTGTTATGGGCATAATCGCTATTGCCATTGATTCGATGCTCAACGACTGAAGGCAGCACCATTTGCACATCTTCAGGCACAGTATGGCCACGACCATTAATCAGCGCCCAGGTTTTAGCGCAGCGCAATAAAGCCAAGGCACCTCGCGGTGACAGGCCAACAGAAATATCGGCATGATTTCGACTATGTGCCACCAGGCGCTGCACATAATCCACCAAACTATCTGAGCAGTGCACATCATCCACTGCCTTTTGGATAGTGTTTAATTCAGCGGGGCTAATCTGCGGCTGCAGACGGGCAAGTTTGCGACGGGTATCTTCTCCCAACAACAACTTGCGTTCTGCGTCGGGGTCGGGATAACCCAGCGAAATACGCATTAAAAAGCGATCTAACTGTGATTCAGGTAAGGGGTAAGTCCCTGACTGACTAGCAGGGTTTTGGGTGGCAATAACAAAAAAAGGCGCAGGTAATTCGCGAGTTTTTCCTTCGATGGTAACCTGCCCTTCTTCCATAGCCTCTAATAAAGCAGATTGCGATTTTGGGGTAGTCCGATTTATTTCATCCGCTAGCAACAGCTGGGTAAAAATAGGACCCGCTTTAAATTCAAACTGAGCATTATCTCGATTGAACACCGACACCCCTAAAATATCAGCCGGTAACAGATCGCTGGTAAACTGGACGCGCTGATAATCTAGCCCTAACACTTTTGCCAGGGCATTGGACAAAGTGGTTTTACCCATACCCGGAAGGTCTTCAATCAATAAATGACCGCGGCCAAATAAACAGCAAAGCGCTAACCGCAATTGCACTTCTTTGCCGAGTAAAACTGTACCGATTTCTGCAACGGCACGATCAATTATTTTCTGCATCGATTCCTTGCAATAGCTAATAATTAAGGACGCTGTAATGAAGATAAAAATACGCGTCGCAGAAAACCTTAGGTGTTAGAGTGCTGCCAGACCTCGGCGCATATCTGTAATCAGATCATCTATATCTTCTAAGCCCACTGCCACGCGTATTAAATTATCAGTCACTTTGGCTTCTGCTCGCTGCTCGGAACTCAAGCGACCATGCGTTGTGGTAGCCGGATGTACAATAGTAGTTTTGACATCACCAAGATTAGCCGTCAAAGAACAGATCAGAGTGGCATCAATAAAACGCCAAGCTGCGGCTTGATCGCCGACAACAGAAAAGGATAATACACCGCCGTATCCACGTTGCTGTTTACTGGCCAAGGCTTTACCGGGGTGTGAATCCAAGCCAGTATAAAATACCTGTTCGATACCCTCTTGCCGCTCTAACCACTGGGCCAATATCATGGCATTACTGCTATGCGCATCCATGCGCAGGCGCAGAGTTTCAAGCCCTTTGAGAAATACCCATGCATTAAAGGGGCTCATAGTTGGGCCACATGTACGCAAGAAAGCAATGATTTCATTGATTAAAGATTGCTCGCCAACAACACAACCACCGACACAACGGCCTTGGCCATCGAGGTATTTAGTGGCTGAATGCACGACTAGATCAGCGCCGAAATCTAACGGTTTCTGTAATGCTGGTGTGCAGAAGCAATTATCTACCACCAACAAACAATCATGACTTTTGGCCAATGTCGACAGCGCGGATAAATCAGCCACTTCACAAACTGGATTAGAGGGTGTCTCGCAAAACAACAATTTGGTATTGCTGTTAATGGCTGCCTGCCAGTCTTGCAGATCAATCAGATCGACAAAGCTGACCTCAACACCGAACTTACCCAAGTACTTCAAAAAAAGATTGGTGGTGGTACCGAATACATTGCGCGAGCAAACAACATGATCACCCGACTTTAACAATGCCATACAGGTACTGAGAATTGCCGCCATACCCGATGAGGTAGCGACCGCCGCTTCGCCGCCTTCCATAGCCGCAATGCGCTGTTCAAAATTGCGCACGGTTGGGTTGGTGTAACGGGAGTAAACATTGCCTTCGTCTTCACCGGTAAAGCGCGCAGCCGCTTGTGCCGCCGATGAAAACACGTAGCTTGAGGTGGTGAATATCGGCTCTGAGTGCTCGCCTTCATGGGTGTGCGTTTGACCCGCGCGAATCGCCAAGGTGTCTATCGCCGTTTGCGCTAAGGCGTCTTTACGTTGTTGCTCTTTATCGGTCATGACCTATTTATCGCTGTTGCTTTAGAGTGGTGTGGTTTAATCGCCATGGCTATGTTTATAGTCCACATTTATACCGACATTAGTACCGACTACATTTCGTCATCATTATGCAGATCAATCACCAGGTCATCATCTGCTTCAAACTGCTCATTTTTACTGCCGTCGTTACGCTCTGCATCGATACGCTGCAAGTATTCTTGATTGATGTCGCCAGTGACATATTCACCATTGAAAACAGAACAATCAAAACGCTGAACAGCGGGGTTACCTTCTGCTGAGCAAGCGACTAGATCCTCAAGATCTTGATAGACTAACCAATCGGCACCAATTAACTCAGCAATTTCCTTTTCGTTGCGATTATGGGCAATAAGCTCTGTGGCCGATGGCATATCAATACCATAAACATTCGGGTAGCGGACCGGTGGCGCAGCAGAGGCAAAATATACTTTAGCAGCACCGGCATCTCGTGCCATCTGAATGATTTGCTTACAGGTAGTCCCGCGCACAATAGAGTCATCCACCAGCATTACGTTTTTGTCTTTAAATTCAAGCTCTATGGCATTGAGTTTTTGACGAACTGATTTTTTACGCTCACTTTGCCCAGGCATAATAAAGGTACGGCCGATATAGCGGTTTTTAACCAAGCCTTCACGAAACTTAACGCCGAGCTTATAAGCCATTGACTGGCCAGCAATACGACTTGAATCTGGAATCGGCACTACCACATCAATGTCATGGTCTGGTCGCAACTTTAATACTTTTGCCGCCAGTTTTTCTCCCTGACGCAAACGGGTTTTATACACCGAGATGCCATCCATAATGGAATCGGGCCGAGCGAAATACACATGTTCGAAAATACAGGGGCTAGCCTGCGAATTCTCGGCACATTGCTCCGTGTGTAAATTACCATGGATATCGATAAAAACAGCTTCACCGGGGGCGACATCTCGCACCAGTTTAAAGCCTAGTGTATCAAGCGCTACGCTTTCCGATGCAAGCATATATTCAGGACCGGTGTCGGTTTCACGCACACCGTAAACCACTGGCCGAAGACCGTTGGGGTCACGAAAAGCGACAATACCGTAATTTGCAAGCATCGCGATAACGGCATAACCGCCACGACAGCGTTGATGAACCCTTTTGACCGCGGCAAAAATATCATCAGCAGCGGGCTCCAACTTACCCAACTTTTGTAGCTCATGGGCAAATATATTCAACAGTACCTCTGAATCAGATTCAGTATTGAGATGCCGTAAGTCAGTTTGAAATAACTCTCTACTCAGTTCTTTGGTGTTAGTCAGATTTCCGTTATGGGCAAGGCTAATACCATAAGGCGAATTGACATAAAAGGGTTGTGCCAAGGCAGGGCTTGAACTTCCAGCTGTTGGATAGCGCACATGCCCTACTCCCATGTTACCGGTTAGGCGCTGCATATGGCGGTTATGAAAAACATCCCTCACCAAGCCATTGCCTTTGCGTTGGTTCAGCTTGCCTTGATCATAAGTTACGATACCCGCAGCGTCTTGCCCACGGTGCTGCAGCACGGTCAACGCGTCATACAGCTCCTGATTTACATTGGTCTTGGCTACTATGCCAACAATGCCACACATCGATAAACCTCATTAGCCCTTTGGGCTTGGCTGAAAAACACTTTTCCTGGTGAAATAAACATACATCCATTGTTACGTTATTTACTGAACAAGTTACACCGAGAAAACTCTAAGGTAACAAGCCAGCAATAAAATGTGTGACTAGCGCAAAGGTATCTTTACACCAATGTTCAATCAATAAAAACTGCGGGATCAACAATGACTGCTGCCACCAAACATCTTGCTGTACAGGAAAGGCCATTGGCAACAATATTAATATCGCCATCACCACAATAACACCGCGCGCCAGACCAAAAGCCATACCAAATAAACGGTCGGTACCCGATAAGCCGGTCATCTTCACTAATTCAGCCAATAGGTGTTTGACCATAGCTCCAACCACAAAGCTGGCGACAAACAAGCTTGCAAAGGCTGCTAAGTAACGCAGTGACACCGACTCTATCGCACCTTGCAATAGCACCGCCATCTTCTCGTGGAAAGCCACCGAGACAAAAAATGCCAACGCCCAAACTGCCAACGACAGAGCCTCTTTGACGAAGCCACGCTTAATACTTATTAAGCTGGATATAGCGACAATTACGACAATGGTCCAGTCAGCCCAATTCATGATCATGTCCAACAGCTTGCTGACAAATTCAACGCCGATTCTATCAGAGCCTTGCCACTGACCCCAACACTTTCCTGCCTGCGATTACTGATCAAAGCGAACAACTAATGAAACCACTTTATAGCGCTTATCAATAGCGGCCTTATCTTTATCGAAGGCATTTTTATTCAACTTAGGTCCAATATAAACACGAGTAGATTGACCATTAGCGGCGTTGATTTTTCGAGTGAATGCTTTATGACCACTTTTTTGCAAATCCCGCTTCAACTCATCGGCATTGGCAAACTTAGTAAAACTCGCTACTTGTAAAACCCAAGCCTCAGGCAGGCCCGTCTTATCTTGTCGCGGTTTTGCTGTTGGCTTAGCACTAACAGACGTGCCTATAGTCGCCTTAGGTTTTGCCGCTATGGGCTCGGCCGTAGGCTTTACTATCGGCGTCAAACCCTTAACTCGGTTTGGTTCAGGCACAGAATATTTTCTGAACTCAGGTACTACCGGAATTTCCGAGCGGGTATCCACAATTGGATGGTTGAGATCCGTAAACACTAGCGGCCACACAATGAGAGCAATCGATACCAGTACTATCGCACCCACTAAGCGCTGCTTAAAACCATCATTCATTGTAAGTCCCCAACATTAACGCCACTTTTATATATTTGAAGCACGGCAGCGACGGTAAAAAAAGAGCCAAACACCACCAAGCGATCATTCGCCGACATTAATAATAGTAGCTCCCCGCAGGCCTGTGAAACGCTATCGCAAACATTCAGCGACTGACCCTTCAGTAACACCCCCTGCGCCGTTAATAGCTTGCGCAAATCATCGGCATCCAGAGCACGGGGAATATCCTTTAACTGCGGCAGAAACCAGCCATCGAAACTATCATCCAATGCCGCCAGTATCGACGCCACATCCTTATCTGCCATGACGGCCATCAGTGCATAGGTTTTACCGCTGCACGATGTTTGCTGCAAACGGCTAGCTAACAATTTGGCCGCCGCTGGATTATGGGCCACATCGAGAATCAACTGACGGTCATTAAGCGTTAATTGCTGAAAACGCCCCGCTAAGGACAAGTTTGCCAGTGACGAGTAATCGACCTGATCTGTGGGATGAGGTAACAGCGCTAACACCTGAATCGCCGCCGCCACACTCTCATAGGGCAAACCCTGCAAAGGCAAATGGTCTAATTGCAAAGATTGCCCTTGCTGATTACTGCCTTGCCAACGCCAATCACTGGTCGCCATTTCAAAATGATAATCCTTGCCTGCTTGATACAAGCGCAAGCCAAGTTCTTCGGCATATTGTTTAATTGACGATGGCGGCGTAAGACCTGCAGAAATGGCAAGTTTGCCGGCGCGAAAAATACCAGCCTTCTCGCGACCTATTTGCTCAAGGTCGCTACCCAGCCAATCTTGGTGATCAAGACTAATACTGGTTACCACCATGATATCGGCATCGATAATATTAACCGCATCTAAACGACCACCTAAGCCCACTTCTAATAGCACCACATCGAGCTCACTGTGCTGAAATATATCCAGTGCCGCCAACGTGCTGAATTCAAAATAGGTTAAAGATGTCTCGCCGCGAGCTTTTTCGATATGCTCAAAGGCTTTAATAATGACGGCATCACTAACCGGCTCGCCATTTAGGGCAATCCGCTCGTTATAATCGAGAAAATGGGGAGAAGTATAACTACCAACACGCAAACCGGCCGACAGTAATAATGTATTTAGAGCGGCGACACAGGAGCCTTTACCATTAGTGCCCGCAATGGTGACCACATGGCAATGTTGCAAAGATATTGCCATTGCCTGGGCAACAAGACTTACCCGACCAAGGCCGAGATCAATCTCATTCGGGTGGCAGGTTTCAAGCCACGACAGCCAACCCTGTAAATCCTTGAATGCCATCGTAGCAGCCGCTATCAAGCAGCCGAGCGACGCATCAGTTTTGATAAGATACTCGCCAGTGTGTCTCGCATTTCTTTGCGGTGAATAATCATATCAATAGCGCCATGGTCTAACAGAAACTCACTGCGTTGAAAGCCTGGGGGCAATTTCTGGCGAATGGTTTGCTCGATAATTTGTGGCCCTGCGAAACCGGCACGCGCATCGGGCTCAGCGACATTAATATCACCCAATAGCGCCAAACTGGCCGAAACACCCCCATAGATAGGGTCCGTCATAACAGAAACGTAGGGCACTCCGTGCTGTTTTAAGCGTTCTAGCACGGCACTGGTTTTTGCCATTTGCATCAGCGAGATTAACGCCTCTTGCATACGTGCGCCGCCGGAGGCCGAGAAACATATTAACGGCATATTTTCACGCAGCGCCAGATTAGCCGCTTGAGTGAATTTTTCACCGACAGCGTATCCCATTGACCCACCATGAAAATTAAACTCAAAGGCGACCACTATTACTGGCATACTTTTCAAGGTGCCACGGATGGCAATTAAAGCATCTTTTTCACCCGTGGCTTTCTGTGCCGCGGTTAAACGATCACGGTATTTTTTCTTGTCTTTGAATTTCAAACGATCAATCGGCTCGATTTCAGTAAACACTTCTTCGCGACCATCTTCATCGAGAAAACTATCGATGCGACGACGAGCGCCAAGGCGCATATGGTGCTCACACTTGGGACATACATCGAGATTTTTTTCGAGTTCTGGGCGGTACAATACCGCGTCACATTTAACGCACTTTTTCCACAGGCCTTCTGGCACAGTGGCGCGACGCTCTTGAGGGTCGCTGCTATTACCTATGGTTGGCAAAATTTTATCTAACCAGCTCATTAGATTGTCCTGTTAAGAATATTAAAACTAGCTCTAGTCTAGCTTATACCGCGTCCATAGAGACACGCATTTCTGCAATCAATGCAGATGCTTGTTGCATAGCGTCATCTGCACCCTGCTCGACTAGGCAGGCGGTGCGATTGACCAGCGCACTTCCAACCACTACTCCTTCAGCCAATTGACTGACCGCCGTCGCTGACTCAGCATCTTTGATACCAAAACCGACGGTCACGGGTAAGTTGGTGATCGCTCTAATTTCAGCCATTTTTTTACGCACGGACTCGATATCCAAGTTACCCGCACCGGTAACGCCTTTCAGCGACACATAGTATAGATAACCGGTGGCTTGCTCAGCAATATGAGCAATACGGGACAGCTCAGTAGTCGGTGCTATTAAAAAGATGCTATCAATAGCCGACGCTTTCAACGCCTCATTTAACGGTCTCGCTTCTTCGGGTGGCATATCAACGGTTAACAAGCCATCAACGCCAGCCTTCGCTGCCGCATCTGCAAACACCTGATAGCCCATTCTTACAACTGGATTAGCGTAGCCCATTAAGACCACAGGAGTTTGCTGATCTTGCTGGCGAAAATCCGCCACCATCGCCAAGATCTTCCGCAAGGACACCTGATGCTCCAAAGCCCTCTCATGGGCTAACTGAATGACCGGCCCCTCTGCCATTGGATCAGAAAAAGGTACCCCTAACTCGAGAATATCGGCGCCATCGGCGACCAATTGATGCATCATCGGCACGGTAAATTCTGGGTTAGGGTCACCCGCAACAATATACGGGATTAAGGCTTTGCGACCTCGTTGCTTTAATACCTGTAGACAGGCGGTAATACGACTCACTGTTGCTCCTCTTTATTTTTTATCACGACACCAAGGCTGTGACCAACTAATGCATGAATAATGCCTAACTAGACACCGAGACCGATGCTATCAATGGCCGCCACGGTATGAATATCCTTATCACCACGGCCGGATAGATTAATGATTATAATTTGATCTTTGCTCATGGTGGGTGCCAATTTAGCGACATAGGCCAAAGCATGACTGGTCTCTAGCGCTGGCATAATACCTTCTACCAGCGTCAGCTGACGAAAAGCGTGTAGCGCCTCATCATCGTTGATAGCGACATAGTTAACTCGTTCAATATCTTTTAACCAAGAGTGCTCTGGGCCAACGCCTGGATAGTCAAGACCCGCCGATACAGAGTGGGTGTGCATGATCTGGCCGTCGTCATCCTGCATCAAGTAAGTGCGGTTACCGTGCAATATACCAGGCTCACCGACACTTAGTGGCGCCGCATGGCGACCGGTTTCAATACCATCACCGCCAGCCTCAACACCGTACATTTGCACGCTTTCATCTTCTAAAAAGGGATGAAACAAACCAATAGCGTTAGAGCCACCACCAACACAGGCAACCAGCGCATCCGGCAATTTACCGGTCATCTCCATACATTGCGCCCGCGCCTCGCGACCGATAATGGACTGAAAATCACGCACTAACATTGGATAGGGGTGCGGCCCCGCCACCGTACCAATAATATAAAAGGTATCGTCAATATTAGTGACCCAATCGCGCATCGCTTCATTCATCGCGTCTTTCAACGTCTTTGAGCCGGAAGTCACCGGAATCACTTCGGCGCCTAATAATTTCATCCGATAAACATTTAAGGACTGACGTTTAACGTCGTCTTCGCCCATAAATACCTGACACTCCATCCCTAATCTGGCGGCAACCGTGGCACTGGCAACGCCATGTTGGCCAGCACCGGTTTCAGCAATAATTCGTGTTTTACCAGAATATTTGGCCAACAACGCCTGACCAATAGTGTTATTTATTTTATGAGCACCGGTATGGTTCAAGTCTTCCCGCTTTAAATAAATCTGCGCACCTCCTAACTCATTGCTCCAACGCTCGGCGTGGTAAAGCGGTGACGGACGGCCAACATAATGGGCCATATCCTTATCGAATTCAGCTTGAAAAGAGGGGTCATTCGACAGCTTTTCATAAGATGCTGCTAATTCGTCCAACGCTAAGATCAACGTTTCCGATACAAAACGGCCACCATAAGGCCCGTAATGCCCATCGGCATCAGGCACCGATTTATAATCTATTTCTGTGTTAGTCACTGCCATTTTATATTGCCACCATCGCTGATATTACTGACGGCGATCCGCTTGCATCGCCGCACTGATAAATTGTTGAATTTTATGGGCGTCTTTTACGCCAGGGCTTTCTTCAACCCCTCCACTAACATCTACGGCGTAGGGGCGAACTTCGTTCACTGCTTGGGCCACATTATCGGGATTAAGTCCGCCCGCTAAAATAATTTGTTGCCGATAGGCTGGTGCGATTAACTGCCAATTAAAACTTTCTCCAGTGCCACCCGGTATGCCTTTGCGATAAGCATCCAGCAATATCCCTTTGGCGCTGCTGAAGTTAATAAGCTCCTGTTCTAGCTGCAGTTCCGGACGCATCCGTAAGGCTTTCATATAAGGGTGATCGTACTGCTGACACTGCTCGGCAGATTCATCACCATGAAACTGCAACAAGTCCACCGATAGCTCTGATAATAGTCGCTGTATAAAGTCACGTTCGGCATTGACGGTTAATGCCACCACAGTAACAAAAGCCGATACCTCGCGGCAGATCTCGATTGCTTGATGCAAACTGACTGCTCTGGAGCTTGGCTCCCAGAACACTAAGCCGATCGCATCGGCACCTGCTTCAACAGCTGCCGCAGCATCTTCAGTGCGGGTAATGCCACAAATTTTTATACGGGTACGTTTCAAGGGAGGTTCACGACGTATATATCAATAAGTAATTGATATAATAACAAAAGAGTGCGCTGATTGTCTCTAGTAAAGCATCAAAAATAGCGGTTAAATACTGTCTAAATAACGTCTAACAATTACTTCTAACAACAGCCATTATTACGCCTTGTTAGTGAAGAAAGTATGGCCCTGGTAGATTCGCCGGTAAATTAAACTGCTTAGGATAAATGACATCGACCAAATATAAACCAAACGGTGGCGCGGTGGCCGCACCCACTGAGCGGTCTTTCGCCAATAATACCTGCTCAGCCCAACCTTCTGCCTGTATACCCGCGCCGACATCCATTAACACGCCAGCAATATTTCGCACCATATGCTGTAAAAAAGCATTCGCCTGAATATCGATAATCACCAACTCACCACGGCGACTGACCTCAATAAAATGGATATTGCGCATTGGCGTCCGAGATTGGCAGGCAGCAGCGCGATAGGAACTAAAGTCCTGCTCCCCCAATAAGGCTTGCGCCGAACGATGCATGGCTTGCTCATCAAGCACCCGGCTTTGCCAGGTAACGCCGGTGGCTAGTAACGAGGGTCTCGCAGGGCTGTTGAGAATCACATACCGATAGCGCCTAGCTGTCGCAGAAAAGCGAGCATTAAAATCTGCCTCCACTGGCTTAGCCCAACGCACAGCGACCCCAGCCGGCAATGCGGTATTGACACCACTAACCCACGCTTTTTCATTGCGAGCAACTGGGCTGTCAAAATGGACTATCTGATGGCTAGCATGAACGCCTGCATCTGTACGTCCAGCACACTGCACTAACACTGGTTCGTTAGCAATTTGACTAAGGGCCTTTTCCAGCGTTTCCTGTACCGTTGGCACCTGAGGCTTGCGCTGGCTTTGCCAACCATGAAATGCACTGCCGTCATAGCTAACGCAGAGAGCAACTCGGTCACCGGGCTTAAATGAGGCTGTGTATGGCGAACTCATAGGGAGGAGAATAACGTAAGGGCGTGGTTAATGCGGAGAACAAGCACAGGCATGCCAGCGACAGGCCCGCGCAATATCAATTAATCCATTCTGCCGGCAAGTGCTTGAGCTTCTTGCTTCTGCTCATCATTACCTTCTTGCAGCACTTCATCAAGAATGTCTTTGGCGCCGTCGCTATCACCCATATCAATATAGGCTCGGGCCAAATCTAGCTTAGTGGCGACCTCATCGGTATCAGCTAAGAAGTCGAAGTCATCATCACCGGCGGGCTCAGCGGTAACGCTACCTCCGTCATCAACAGCAACAGCGGCAACCGCTATTTCATCAAGGGACTCTGCCAAATCAAGCTCAACATCATCCTCTAGATCAAATTCAATCTCTTGTGGAGTGTCGATGCTGCCAGCGACTTCTCGCTCCAGCTCAGCCGCCACCTTACTAATATCCGTATCGACCTCACCAAATTCGGCCTCCAGATCACCCAAATCAGCATCTGCCAAGGCGTTCAAATCAAGATCGTCTTCGAGGTCAATGCCTTCATCTAGGTCTAGCTCAAAAGCATCATCAGCCGTTAACTCATCCGTTAACGAGAACTCTTCATCAAGCCCAAGATCACCCAACTCATCACCTGCTGCCAGGTCATCATTAGACATGATCATTGTTCTACTATCGGATATATCGTCGGCCGCCAGCGTGTCGCCTAACTCAAGATCGGCCTCTAGATCAAAATCATCGGCTGACGAACCAGCCGTTGACGGCATCTCATTCAACGCTGCCAACTCCTGAGTTGTTGCTAAGTCAGCTTCGTCAAAATCAGACTCAAAATCAAGGTCCATATCTATATCGAAATCTTCACCCAGCTCCAGATCCAAACCGTCATCAGCCACTGCCGCAACCACAGCCGGCGCTGCCTCGGGCAAATCATCCAACCAGTCAGCGACACCATCGACACTGGACAAGTTTTCTTTGATATCAATAATGGCCTGCTCGTCGCCCAAGCCCTGTAGTGTCTGGTATTGCTGCTGGAAGCCGGATTTGTCCCGAGTCTCAACATAAACTTCTAATAACTTCACTTGCAGATCGGCGCGCTCAGGCTCTTTATCAATAGCATTGCGTAACAAGTCCACTGCCTGTTGATAACGACCATAAGCGACATATATATCTGCCTCGGAAATAGCATCACCGGTTTCAGATTCAACGGCACTGTCAGCGATTGGTGCAACAACCACGGTATCAGACGGCTGCTCAATCTCCGCTTCGCGTGCTTCTTCTGCCGCATTATCGGCCGCAATTTGCTCCTCTAACTCAGCAACCAGATGCTCGGTATCTTCTTGCTCCGACTCACCTGCAGACATTACAGGCTCATCAATAGCTGCGATTCCATCTTCGACAGAAATGTCTTCTATGGACTCATCTTCGATGATCACCGACAACTGTTGATCAAGTTCTTCCTGATCGGCTTTGCGCCGACGCATAATCAGCAAAGCGATAATTGCTAATAACAATGCACCAGCAGCTCCCGCATACAACGGATTACCGACTATCTGATCCCATAAACTTTCATCGGCAGGCTTAGCCTTTGGCGTAACTTTAGTGACGGACTTGGCGATGGGCTCTGCCGCTGCCGACTGCTCATCTTTATTGGTCACATTTTGCTGCATGTCCGCTAACTGGTCATCTTTTAACGCTATTAGCCGCTGCAAGGTGGCCATTTTGATTTCCATGTCGCCTAGCCGCGAAGCTAACTCATCATTTTCGCGCTTGGCTTTATCAAGCGTCTCTTCGGCAATATCCAGATCGGACGCTAAAGCACCGGATCCACCCTCAGTGCCGGCACCATCACCCATTGCTGAATCATCGCTACTACCACCAGAAGCTATCGACAAACGCGGTTCACTGGCTGCAAGTTCGTCCACTTGCTCGGAACTAGAGGTCGCATCCAGCTGCACATCATCACCCTGTTTCCAGGCTTTATTTTGGTTGGCCACTTCACCGATAGCTTGCCGTTCTGTAACGCGAATCTCATCCGCTGTCGGCAAGCGCAATACAGAACCTGCTTTCAGCCGATTGATATTGCCATTTTGGAAAGCATCGGGGTTTTGTTGCTGAATACCTAACATGGTTTGCTGCACGCTATTGCCACCTGAGCGGGCCTTTAGGGCAATAGCCCATAAAGTGTCATCGGACTTTACGCGGTACTCTTCTCCCGCCTGCAAAGAAGCTTCATTGATATTTTTAGCGGCGGAGGGCGAGCGGGAAGATTGACTCGACGACCAATTGCTACTTGCGCTGACGGCGGGCTTAGGTGGTAGTGACTTGGTAGCAGCTGTCGAGGCGGCGACGACTGGCTTGGCGGCGCTATCACTAAATACCGGAAGATCTAATAACACCGTGTATTCACGCAACATACGCCCACTGGGCCAGCGCGTTTCGACTAAAAAGTTTAAATACGGCTCTACCACAGCTTCACGGGTGGTGACCTTGATAACACCGCCACCTTTACCGTCGAGCTCAACATTGAATTTCAAGTTGGTAAGGAAAAAGTCGCGACTAACACCGGCACTGACAAAATCGCTCGCCTCAGCCAAGCCAATCAACACCTGGACTCGATCGAGATCGTCGGTATTGGTGAGCCGTATCTCAGCATCCAGCGGTTGATTTAATGCAGAATTGAGAGTGAACTCCCCCATCCCCAACGCACCGACCATTGTTGCTTGTAATGCGCCGATTGCTGCAATTGTTGCCGCAAGCTTATTACGTACCATAATTAATCCCTTTACCTTGTTTTGAGCAAGTTGCTGATGGTTCTACTTAGGTAGCAAATGGCCGGTAAAGACCGGCCTTTAAATAACGCCAATTCCTGATTCAGGATAAAGCTAGAATACGCGTTTAGTGTTTCAAGTAAGTATTAGTTAGAAATAGGTTTTTCGCAACAATTGGAGGCTTCGCAACGACTGCCAAAGCCGCCTATGTTTGCGGTTTTCAGACTTAGCGCACAGTTCCAAGCTGGCGAATCTTTGCAGCAAGCACCGACTACAGTAGACGAAGGCTTGCTAGCTTTCGATCAAGATTCTTAACATCCGCCGCAATGGCTCTGCTGCACCCCACAATAGCTGGTCGCCAACGGTAAACGCGGACAGATATTCTGGCCCCATATTCATCTTGCGCATACGGCCAACGGGCACCACTAAAGAGCCGGTTACCGCCGTCGGCGTTAGTTCTGCCAAGGTCCGCTCGCGCTCATTGGGGACGACACTTACCCAATCATTAGCCGCTGCAATAATAGCCTCTATTTCATCCATCGGCAGATCTCGGCTAAGCTTTACGGTTAATGCTTGGCTGTGACAACGCATTGCGCCTACGCGTACGCATAATCCATCAATCGGGATAACACGGCCGGTAGCCAGTAATTTGTTGGTTTCAGCCTGACCCTTCCACTCCTCTCGGCTTTGACCATTATCAAGCTGGGTATCGATCCACGGTAACAAACTACCGGCCAACGGCGCGCCAAAACTATCGACGGGGAAATCATCACTGCGCATGCCAATAGCAACTTTTCGGTCTATCTCCAAAATAGCACTGGCGGGGTCAGCCAGTTCAGTCGTTACCGACTGCTCAATGACGCCCATCTGCTTAATCAGTTCACGCATATTCTGGGCACCAGCACCGCTGGCCGCCTGATATGTCATTACTGAAGCCCACTCGACTAAACCGCGATTAAACAGGCCACCCATAGCCATTAGCATCAAGCTAACGGTACAGTTACCGCCAATGAAGTTTTTTGCACCGCCAGCAACGCGGTCTTTAATCAGCAAGCCGTTGACTGGATCGAGAATAATCAAGGCATCATCAGCCATCCGCAGGCTAGACGCCGCATCAATCCAATAACCATCCCAACCGCTTTCGCGCAAGGGACCAAACACCGCGTTGGTGTAATCACCGCCCTGGCAAGAGACAATGGCATCTAGCGTTTTCAGCTCACCGATATCCATAGCATCTTTTAACGGCGGGATATCTTGACCAATGTCCGGCCCTGAGCCGCCAACATTAGAGGTCGTAAAAAATACCGGCTCATCGATATCAGCAAAATCACCTTCTGCCAACATCCGCTCCATAAGTACAGAGCCCACCATTCCACGCCAACCGACAAAACCTACTCTTTTCATTGTTTTATATCCCATTGTCTGCAACTACACGTTAACTATTAAGCGCGGCCGCAACCGCATCGCCCATCGCACTGGTACTGACTAACTCGGTATCGGCACTGTGGATATCTCCGGTCCGCAGGCCGCTATCAAGTACTGCGCCCACTGCCGCCTCAATAGCATCCGCGGCCTCAACAGCGTCTAAAGAATACCGCAACATCATTGCCGCCGATAAAATCATCGCCAACGGGTTTGCCTTACCTTGGCCGGCAATATCCGGGGCCGAACCATGACAGGGCTCATACATACCACGGCCATTTTTATCCAAAGCCGCCGAAGGTAGCATGCCAATTGAACCGGTTAACATGGCCGCCGCATCAGACAAAATATCGCCGAACATATTACCGGTAACAATAACGTCAAATTGTTTCGGTGCGCGCACCAACTGCATGGCGGCATTATCAACATACATATGACTCAGTTCAACATCGGGATACTCGGCCGCCATTGATTGAATGACTTCACGCCATAACGCAGTCGCCTCCAAAACATTCGATTTATCCACAGAGCAGAGTTTACCGCTACGTTTTTGAGCGGCCTCAAACGCCATATGACCAATGCGACGAATTTCTGTCTCGTTGTATTTATAGGTGTTGTAACCTTCACGCTCACCATTTTCGAGCGTACGGATACCACGGGGCTCACCGAAATAAATACCTCCAGTTAATTCGCGCACGATCAAAATATCTAAACCTGAAACCAATTCAGGTTTTAACGAAGAAGCATCCGCCAATTGCGGGTATAAAATTGCTGGCCGCAAATTACCAAACAACTCTAAAGACGAACGAAACTGCAACAAGCCTTTTTCAGGGCGTAACTGAGAACCAACATCATCCCACTTAGGACCACCGAGAGCAGCAAACAAAATAGCATCTGATGCTTGCGCTTTAACCAAAGTTTCATCGGGCATCGGCACACCGATTACATCCAGTGCCGCACCACCCAACAAGGCTTCATCAAACTCAATACCTAAATCAAAACGCTGATTGACCACATCGAGTACTTTACAGGTTTCTACTGTAATTTCAGGGCCAATACCGTCACCGGAAATCACTAATACTTTTCTACTCACAATTTTATCCCTAACTATTTAATTGTTAATAAAAGATTGTTATCAAACAAAACACTTAATGTCATGTGTTTAAAAATAACAAACTCTACTATGCGAAAAAGGAGACTTAGCGCCTCCTTATCAATATTTTTACTTCATTATCGCTACTCTGAAAAAGCAGTCATCGCTAAAGATCTCTGCAAAGTGTTTAGAGCCCCTTAGGGCAAGTTCCAGCTTTCCACTCGGAAAGTATTCTAAGCTTGGTTCCACCCATACCTGCAATTATGATTTCCACATTTGACTCTTGACGTTTTGAGTTGATGACTTTTATAGTCATCAACGTTTCTATGCCCTTACAGATGAGCTTTCTAGAAAACTCTTTGCTGTTACTACTGACAACTTCAAAATTACAGCCTTGGATAGTAGCTTGCTATCCCATCGACTCTCGCATCTTTTTTCCATATCTTTGAAAGAATCGGCCGTGATGCATTGCTTAGTTGTTGGGATTTTCATTTTACTCCCCATCATTTCACGCATCATGGATCGTTGAGCTTCGGGCATGTTTTCTAAGATCTTATCCACTGTATCGCTTTGAAGCATTAGCTTCCCAGTACCCTAAGTCAATATCAAGAGCTACCATTTCTACTTTGGCATGGACAGTGTTCGCTGCAATCAGGAAGCAGAGAAAGAGCAGCTTCTTCATTAGAACATCCTTAACATTGCAACTTACAAATCTGAAGGAACGACATACCTTCCATAGAAATTTAGCTTAAGGCACCAAATAACCAAGGTGATTTCTGCTCCCACTGTTTTTCAAACTCGCGAATAGCATCGGCGTCTTGCAACGTAATACCGATATCATCGAGACCATTGATCAAACATTTCTTGCGGAAGTCATCGACCTCGAAATGAATTTCATCGCCATTTGGCTTGCGAATAAGCTGCGCACTTAAATCAATCGTCAACTGATAACCTTCTTCGGCATACATTTCTTCGAACAATTGATCAACAATAGCGGCATCCAAAACTATCGGCAACAAGCCATTTTTAAAACTGTTATTGAAAAATATATCAGCGAAGCTTGGCGCAATCATAGCGCGAAAACCATAGTCTTCAATCGACCATGGCGCGTGCTCACGACTTGAACCGCAACCAAAGTTCTCACGCGCCAATAATACTTGCGCCCCCTGATAACGCTCGAAATTTAGCGGAAAATCTGGATTGATAGGCCGATCACTGCAATCCATATCAGGCTCACCAACATCCAAGTAGCGCAACTGATCAAACATAAATGGGCCGAATCCGGTGCGTTTTATTGATTTTAAAAACTGCTTAGGCATAATCATATCAGTATCAACGTTGGCGCGATCCATTGGTGCCACGATACCCGTTACGGTAGTAAAGCTTTTCATCTCATTATCCCCTTATGCGTTAATCACATCGCGAACATCAACAAAATGTCCCGCGATGGCAGCGGCAGCGGCCATTCCAGGGCTGACTAAGTGAGTACGCCCACCGAAGCCCTGGCGACCCTCAAAATTTCTGTTTGATGTTGATGCGCAATGCTCACCATCACCCAATTTATCGGAGTTCATTGCCAAGCACATAGAACAGCTTGGCTCACGCCACTCCATCCCAGCATCAATAAATATTTTATCTAAGCCTTCTTTTTCAGCCTGCGCTTTTACCAAACCAGAACCAGGCACAACTAATACACGTTTAACATTGGCTGCTACCTTGTTACCTTTGGCAACAGCCGCTGCGGCCCGCAAATCTTCGATCCGCGAATTAGTGCACGAGCCAATAAATACGCAATCGAGTTTTATATCGGTAATCGACATACCGCCGCTCAAGCCCATATATTCCAGAGCACGTTCAGTTGCCGCTTTTTTCGAGGGGTCTTTAATATCTTCTGGGTTAGGTACGAACCCATCAACGCGGGCTACCATTTCGGGCGAGTTACCCCAGGTGACTTGCGGTATGATATCGGAGGCATCGAGTTTAACGATTTTATCAAAATGCGCACCGTCATCGCTGTGCAAGGTACGCCAGTAGACTTCGGCCTTATCCCACAAGTCTCCAGTGGGTGCAAAAGGACGGCCCTTCACATAGTCGAGCGTATTGTCATCAACAGCAACCATACCCACTCTAGCGCCGGCTTCGATGGCCATATTACAGACCGTCATACGACCTTCTATAGACATATTACGGAGCACGCCGCCACCGAACTCAATCGCATGGCCACTACCACCGGCAGTACCGATTAAGCCAATAACAGCGAGAATCACATCTTTCGGGGTTACACCTGCGCTTAATTCGCCATCGACTTGTACCAACATGTTTTTCATTTTCTGCTGGATCAAGCACTGAGTCGCCATTGCATGCTCAACTTCAGAAGTCCCTATACCATGGGCCAGAGCACCTAAGGCACCGTGGGTAGCCGTATGCGAATCGCCGCAGACCACGGTCATACCGGGTAAGGTCGCGCCTTGCTCTGGACCGACAACATGGACGATACCTTGGCGGATATCGTTTATTTCAAACTCAGTGACACCAAACTCATCGCAATTATCATCTAAAGTCTGCACTTGAATACGAGAAATATCTTCGACAATACCGGCCACACCGCCTGCGCGCTCAGCCTTCAATGAAGGTACGTTGTGATCAGGGGTGGCGAGATTGGCGTCGACACGCCACAGTTTACGTCCGGCTATACGCAGGCCTTCAAAAGCTTGCGGTGAAGTTACTTCGTGCACCAGCTGGCGATCGATATAAATTAATGCAGTACCATCGTCTCGCTGCTTAACCAAATGTGCATCCCACAATTTGTCATAGAGAGTTCTCGCTGACATTTTTCACCTCACAATAAATTGAATATATAGTCTATTCTAGGGCTAGCACTCCAATAAAACAAATTCATATTTTTCATAGATTGGATAACCATTTGGAATGCCTTAGAATACTACCCATTACCAATGACGAAAGAACAATGACCAATGACAGACGCCTCACAACCACCAACAAATAAGAACTAGAGCCGTGGACACACAGAATTTACTGGCTTTTGTCAGCGTCGTTGAAGCCGGCTCATTTTCTGCAGCTGCAGAGGCCTTGCATATCACCCAGCCAGCAGTAAGCAAACGCATTGCTGCATTAGAAAACCAACTCAACTGCCGCTTGTTTGATCGCATCAGCCGCAGCGTCCAATTGACCGAAGCTGGCACCTCGCTATTACCACGAGCGCAACGTATTTTGCTAGCGGTACAGGAAGCTAAACGCAGTATCGATGACTTACACGGCGAGGTAAGCGGCCAATTAAGTATTGGTATCAGCCACCATATTGGTCTGCACCGGTTACCCCCAGTGCTGCAGGCTTTTAGCCAGCAATACCCGCAGGTACATTTTGATATCGACTTTATGGACTCGGAAGAGGCGTATGAGCAAGTGATGCAGGGTCGTATTGAGCTAGCGGTGGTCACTCTCGACCCTACCGGTAAGAGCCCCCTTCTCACCCAGCCGCTATGGCAAGATGATTTAGTTGTCGCCATTGCCCATCAACATCCGCTGGCCAAACACCTAAGCGACAACAATGAAGCAAACCTCAATACACTCAGCCAACATCCGGCGATTTTACCGGGACTCAACACCTATACCGGGCAAATCATCAAATCATTATTTCAACAACACCAACTGGTGTTAGATGTCTCAATGGCCACCAATTATTTGGAAACGATTAAAATGATGGTGTCGATTGGCCTAGGTTGGAGTGTATTGCCCCGCACGATGATCGACGAGACGCTCCAAACGCTTGATATCAGCGAGCTGCAATTGCAGCGCACGTTGGGCTATGTGTATCACCAGAATCGCAGCCTTAGCAATGCCGCCACCGCCTTTGTGCAAGCATTGCAAGTGAATGCGGATAGTCACTAACTGAAAAAACAGTGGCGTTTTGCGTAAAACCCCCTATTTTTAGTAACAAGAATTTTAACCAAGAGCAAAAAAACTTTGAGCGCTCATAACGATAAAAACAACCCCAGCAATGACATCGCAGATTACTGGCAGCTGGTCGCTATTGGTGACTGGCTTGTCGGCCAGCGCTTTCCCATTCGACAACATATAGTAATGGGCCGCGATGCCAGTTGCGACCTGATTATCCCCGGCACCCACCTGTCACGCCAACATGCGGAATTAGCGATTGTAGCTGGCAACCTAGAAGTCCGTGATTTGGGCTCAACCAATGGCACTTTCGTTAACGATAAAAAAATCAGCTCGGCGGTATTGAAGACTGGCGATATTATCCGCTTTGATGTGCTGGAGTTTCGTATTCAGGGGCCAAAAGACAAGCGGTGACACCAATGCAACCAAGATCATCGTGAATCTACAGGCAAAAAACCAGCTCCCACCCGTCAATCCGAAACAATGTGAAGTTAAGCCAACCAATGTTGACAACCCTGAAAGCACCACACAGATGACGACCATTCAGAAAGCAAGGCATTCACACACGATATTCATTGCTGCCACGCTAGGGTACTTGTTTACTCAACTGTGAAAACTCACACTGGATCAAATCTCAAACAACGAGCAAAAAAAACCCCGTACTTAGACGAGGGTTGCAAAGTAGTCTGTGCCATTCGAAGAACAGCACTCCAATAAGACCTTAGAAACGATAAGTACCCTGAATTGCGATGCTGCGATCACGCTCGAAGAAAGCATAGCGGCTCTTTGTTTGAAAAAAGGTAAAGGCCAGTGGTGTGGCGTTACTGTAAGTAATAATTTCTTCGTCAGTTAAGTTTTTACCGATCAATGCTACCTCCCAATTAGCGCTTGGGTCGGACAGCGCGATACGTGCATTCAGCTTGGTGTAGCCATCCTGCTCCACGGCCGGGTCAAGTGTCTGACTAGGGTTATAGTCATCAGTAAAAATCAAATCTAGGTTTGATCTAAGCTCCAAACTATCACCTATAGGGGTGAAATATTCGACACTTAGATTACCACTCCAATCGGCCACATACTGATTGGTACCGCCCGTATAATCACAATTTCCATCGGCAAAGTCTGGCGTCTGCCCCTGATTACATTGACCCGTTTTAAAGTCTTTAAATTCAAAATCGAGAAAGGCAATAGCACCCGACAAAGTGACGGACTCAGATATACGCCAGCGACCATCCAGCTCTAGGCCTTGCGTTTCGGCTTCGGCGGCATTACCCACATTAAAACCTACCCGGCCATCAAAAACACTGACCTGTAAATCATCAAATTGAGTAAAGAACAATGCTACATTCAATTCAGCAGCACCGTCCAGTAACGTCGTTTTAGCACCGACTTCAAAACTAGTGGCCTCTTCTTCTTCAAATTCAAAGCTGCCCGATGGTGGTGGCGCGTTAGAGCGCACATCAAAGCCACCAGATTTATAACCCTGACTAGCGGTGGCATAGAACATAACATCATCGCTCATATCCCATTCACCCGTAATCACCGGAGCAAAATTACTTTCTGAGCGTTTATCACTGAGAGAATGAGCTTCAAGAAGAAATACTGATTCATAAACTATAGGAGCAACAACCGCTTGCGCCCCTTGCAAATCTGCCCCATCGATACCCTTGATTTCTATGACACGACTGGCATCTTTGTCCTCATCGGAATAACGGCCACCCACGGTCAAACGCATATCATCACGAATATTCCACGTAACTTGAGCGAAAACAGACCATAGCTCACTGTCTTGTTGAAACGCTCTGGGTACCGCAGTATCCGATAAAGAACCATCTACCAACAATGGAATAATACTGTTATTGGCAACACTAAAATTGTCATTAAATTCTAGATCGCTTTCTTGATAGTACACACCACCTATATAGTCAAAATCCTGACCTAGATCGGATGCAATTCTGGCTTCAAAGCTATATTGCTCATAATCTTCTTCACTTGCCAGGGTAAATACGTTGGCACCGGTAAAATCACAGTCACACAACTCTTCATAATCATAACTATTAGACCCTAAGATAAAGGTCAGGGTGTGATCAGTTAACGCATAATTAGCTGTGAAGGTTATATTTTCGGTACTGTTCTCACTGAAATCGCCATTTGATGAGCGCTTAAAATCCTGGGTATTATTAAGCACGCTAATATCTTGACCGGGGAAAAGACCACCGGCACCCGCGAACAAAACTTGGCCATAGGTTAAGCCGCCCACTGCTGCTGA
>JBNMPW010000021.1:0-27016 GCA_051277205.1 Oceanicoccus sp.
GACACTTAATAGTGCGGCGCAACCCAACGCTTGTCGGCTGTTCAGACGCCCCGTTGCTAGGGGGCGATTTGATGTACGATTTACATGGGCATCAATATGGCGATCGGCATAGTCGTTGATGGCGCAACCGGCCGAGCGCATTAAAAAGGTGCCAACGGTGAAGATAATAATGAGGCTAATATCAGGTTTGCCGGCGCTGGCAATCCACAGTGACCACAGGGTTGGCCATAGCAGCAGATAAGTGCCGATGGGTCGGTCAAAACGTATCAGGGCTAAATAATCGGGGATGTTCTCCCGGAAGCTAGGACTGGCTGCGATCATGAGTGGCGGTGCGTCGTTTTTGGCTAAAGTACTATGATAGCAGCTGTGGGGGGTATGCGGTGAGCCTTCTGGTAGCCTTTAGCTGGCGACGAAGTGTGCTCGAATGTCGGCTATCCACCAATATAGCTGCCAACCATCATGGCGGTTAGTAGGCTGATAATGGGGACGATGGCAAGTAATTCAAAACTGTCTAAACCGTTGTTGCCAAGGATTAATAGGAAATCATTATTGGGTGCGTCGCGGCGCTCTACTGTTCGTCGGTTAATATCGGTACCGCCATAACTGAGTCGTCGATCAAAGCCGGAACGTCGGTTCCAGAATACTTTTTTGTCCATTATTTTGCTCCGAGCATGTATCGATATAGATAGCTTTATTATTCACCCATTTTATAAACACTGAGCCAAGATGCCAAGCGCTAATTTTGGGCGCTAAATACGAGGGCTCACTAGCTATAGGGCAGGTTTAGGGTCGAAAAGTGGGGAGGAAGACCTCACTGACCATGATGGCTTTACCGGCTAGCTCAAAACGGCAGCGTCGGCCCCACAATAGTTGGATACTTTGCAGCCGTTCTGGGAGTTGCTCGCTGTCGCCAGCAATGGCCGCTATCTGAAACGGCTGACGCCGCATACTTGGGTCGCTAAATAACAGCGCACCTAGCGAACTGTCATTAAACTTTCGTAATCGACGCAGTCTGCCGCTGATAGCACTGACGGGAATAACGCTACGGGCAAACACCCAAGGTTGGTTGTTACAGAGCAGAACGACCTCGCGAACTATCGCTTGTTGGCGGTGTTTCATACCCAGCAATTGTCTTTCTGAGCGGCGTGGTTGCTGCCATTGCTGGCTCACAAGCTGTACTTTAAAATCGCCGCTACTAGCGTCAATGAGCCTCTGTGTTAAAGAGCCACGATCAAGCAGCCAAGGTCTAATGGCCTGGGGCAATTGGCTAGCAGAAAGGAGCTGATAATCCTGCCAGTTTACTTCGCCGGGGTGGTATCCTGATGGTTGAACAGCGTACAATAGCGGGCTTCCAGCGGTTTAAGTAAGGGTAAAGCCCTTGTTGCCGATTGTCGTAAAATGGCAATAAGTGGGTAGGGCGCAGAATGCGCGATTAGCTGAAAACTTGCAAGTGTTGCTGTTTTTGTGGCCACCACTAAAGCGCCCAATAACGGCTGTGTTGCTAGGGCGCCAGAGACTGAGAAAGTGAGTCAGTCACTTAGCTGGCGTGCAAAAAGCAAAATTATTAACAACCTAAAGTATTAACTAAAGAAGGGCAGGAGCATCAATGAGTAAATGGGAATGTATTGTTTGTGGCTGGGTCTACGACGAAGCAAAAGGTGACCCCGAATCAGGCATCGCCCCTGGCACTAAATGGGACGACATCCCCGAAGACTGGTTGTGCCCAGATTGTGGCGTCGGCAAAGAAGATTTTGAAATGATCGAAGTGGTAGAAGAGGAATCGGAAGTTCCGCATCATCAAGCTGAAGACACTACCGATCACGTGGTTGCCCCCGTTATTATCCTCGGTACTGGTTTGGCCGGATATGGTTTGGCAAAAGAGTTTCGTAAGCACGATGCTGATACGCCGTTGATCTTAATCACCAATGACGACGGCCGTTCCTACTCCAAACCGATGCTGTCTACCGGCTATACCAAAAGCACTGAAGCGACTGACTTGGCACAATTAGACGCCGGCTCTATGGCGAGAGCGCTATGTGCCAGTGTTTGGACTATGACCGATGTGGTTTCAATTGATACTGAGCAACAAATGATTAAGGTTGGCGATGCCGCTACCAGCATTCATTACAGCAAGTTGGTACTCACACTGGGCGCCGAGACTATCAAACCACCGATTAATGGTGATGCTTTAGATCATGTTTATTCGATTAACGATTTGTTAGATTTTGCTGATTTTCGTAAGGCAATGAAAAAAACCGGCGCCAAAAAGGTCTGCGTTATCGGTGGCGGCTTGATTGGTTGCGAATACACCAACGATCTACTCAATGGCGGTTTTGAGGTAGAAACAGTCGATCCATTGGCCTATTGCTTACCGACTTTGTTACCAGAAGTTGCCGGCAAAGCAGTGCAGCGCGCATTAGAAGAAAAGGGTGCCAAATTTCACTTTGGTCCTTTAGTCACTGACGTTAACAACGCGGAACAAGGCGTGCTAGTTAGCCTCAATAATGGCGACACTATCGCTGCTGATTTGGTAGTTTGTGCGGTTGGTGTTCGCCCTCGCACAGAGTTGGCAGCCAAGGCGGGAATAACGGTAAACCGCGGCATTGTTGCCAATCGCTTATTAGAAACCTCGGCGAAAAATGTTTACACTTTAGGTGATTGTGCGGAAGTAGCTGGCCATGTGTTGGTCTATGTTGCGCCGCTAATGGCTGGTGCTCGCGCCTTAGCTAAAACATTAGCCGGTGAGCCAACTGAAGTGAGTTATGGCGCCATGCCGGTGACAATCAAAACACCGGCTTGCCCAGTGGTGGTGAATCCAGTGCCAAGGGATGCTGACGGTGAATGGCGTATTGAGCAGGACGGTAATAATGTGATTGCTGAGTTTCGTGATACTGCCGGCAAGTTGATTGGTTTTGCCTTAACCGGTACCGGCACCAAAGAAAAAATGCGTCTGCAAAAAGAGCTGCCGCCAATAATGGCTTAGGCATTTTGCGCGCCGTTTTTTGCGGTGCGTTATTTTTGCACTACAGCTCCGAGCAGATTTAGGCAAGCAAGCCCAGTTTAAACTTAGTTAGCGTTTACAATGGTAATAAAAAGTACATGAGGAAACAATAATGCGTAAACCCGATCTCGCGGCAAAGATTGCCGACAAAGCCGACATTCCAGCAGGCATAGCCAATGATGTGTTGTCTGTTATTTTAGATGAAATCACCAATGCACTGAGTCGCAAAGAGTCAGTGAGTTTGATAGGCTTTGGCACCTTTGAGCCCCGACATCGCAAGGCTCGCAGTGGCAAAAACCCTCAGACTGGGGCTACTCTTCAAATTGCTGCCAGCAATACCGTCGGCTTTAAGCCCGGTAAAGCGTTAAAAGAATCGCTTATCTAAATGGCTTGCTGGTAATTAGTTACCCAGACGGATGCCACTTTGCCATCCGTTTTTTATAGCTATTGCTTTTGTAATTTCTCTTTAGCCATCCCAGCCGCTATATAACGACAGCAACTAACCGCTAGGTCTACATCATGATTGAATCTACTGATCCCATTCAAGCAACTCAGCATTGGTTACGTGAAATGGTGGTCGGGCTTAATCTTTGTCCTTTTGCGGCGCCCTTACTAGGCACCGACAGCTTGCTGATTGAACGTTGCGATGAGCCCCAACTAGAGCAGCAGTTGGCGGCAATATTGTTGCAGCTGGATAAAATACAGCTGGCAGAGGAGAGCGCTATTGCCACCAGCCTGTTAGTATTTAGCCAAGGCCTTAACGCCTTTGATGAATTTTGGGGGCTGGTAGAGTTAGCTGATGAGTTGTTACAACAAGTTGGCTTAGAAGGTGAAATTCAGATAGCTAGTTTCCATCCGGCTTATTGTTTTGAAGGGGTAGCAGAGGATGATGCCAGCAATTACAGCAATCGCTCGCCTTATCCCACCTTGCATTTTATTCGCGAGGCTCAACTCACTAAAGCACTGGCGAATTACCCCAACCCTGAAAAAATTCCAGAAAACAATATACGGCGGCTGCAACAGCTGGGCGTTGAGGCTTTGTTGCAAAGAATGACGCCGGCCGATAACTAATAACAGTAAAAAAATGGATTGATTATGAAAAAGCTGGCAATGCATAGGCAAATTTTAATCGCAAACAATGATATCCGTTAGTTGATGCCTATGCGGAATATGGCCAGGCAATACGGTTTGCTGCTAACGCTGTGTTGGTTGATGACGAGTGCTTGTTGGGGGCAAACTACAGCTAATAATGATAGCGCGGCAATTGATATCAGCACTCTGTTATCAGCTGTCGGCGTCAGTGCGGCGTTAGCGCAAGTTGATACAATAATAACGCAAACAGCGGCGGCGCTTGACGACTCGCAGCAAATTCAACGTCAATTACAACAAGCCAGTAACGGCGCTATTTTATTCGCTGCTACCGAGGCCTACGTCGCCACTAATCTCTCTGCGAATAACCAATTGCGGGCGCAGCAACTCTTACAAGATGAATTGCTCACCCGAGTAGGTAATTTTGATGTCGCATTAGAAATGCCGGGGGCGCTGGACAAATTTCGCGCGTTTCAGCAGCAAGCAAAGAATAGGCCCGCTAGTGATGAGCGCAAACAATTAATACAGCGGCTGGACGCCGCCCTGGGCAGCTCAGTAATCGCCGCCATGCTACAAACCGAAATAGAAGTCTCCGCGTTCATGCTACTTAAGCGCCAGACAGCAGAGCTGGCCCCCAGTAGCAAAGAAATGAGCGAGCGCAGGCAGCAGCGACAGCAGTATATGGCGGCCGTTACGGGGGATTTAAACCTCTACAGTTATCGCTTTATGCAAAATGCCGAGCTGCAACGCTACGTGGAGTTGTTAGAGCAGGAAGCGCTTCAGGCGTTGCTGTATAACACTATCAAGGGCCTGCAGCAGGCACTACAAGCTAGCCGGGCCATTGCCCTGCAATAGCGCCTTCAAAACTATCTCCTTCCAAACATATTGCCAGCGCTGTGTTGGTAAGCAAATTTCTGACGGTGATTTTGAACATCCGCTCCAGTGGTCTCTTTTAGTGGCAAGATATTGTCACTAGCCTTTATAGATCAGATTTTAGTCAGTTAAGATATTAATAATTAATCATTATAAAACAATAGTTTACGGCCTGTATCTACTCTTGATTGTAGAGTTGGCCCAAGTTTTGCAAACTCTCTGATAACTGTATAAACAACAAAATAATCACAGTATTAACCGGAGATTCCTATGCAAGCCAACAACATCAGCAGCCTAATCGACAACCTACAACACAGTATTCTGTGGGCGCAACAGCAGGATGATATGGAAGTGCTTTGTTTGGCTCGCGATAACATGGACCAATTGATGAGCGTTGTTGATAGCCTGCCATTGGCCGACCAGCTGCAAGCTCATTATCATATTGATCAAGTGTTACCGATGGAATGGCCGTTATGGATGGAAGCTTGTCGTTATGATGATGGCAGCAGTCGTGCAGTAGTGACGCTACACTAAGCCTACGCACTGATCGAAAGAGTAAGTTCAGCATATTTGGGGCGGTTTATCCGTCCCTTTTTTTGTCTGCGATTTGTGCTAATGGGATTATTTCGTCAGTGCCGGCTCGTCGTTACTTTGTTCGGTACTCGTTGTCTCTTCAGTCACCCGCAGTGACCAAATAAACACCCATAAATTGAGAAAGCCGACTAAGCCGCCATATTATCGGCCATAAGATTCAGTTCTTTGGAGGCTGTCATCATATTTTCAATCACAAGTTCGGCTTTTTCGCGATCTAAGCTGAGGCTGGCAAATATTTCATCATCAATTTTAGCGCTGGGAGCATCGCCGATGCCGTGGCGGCGTAACAGTCGCATGGCAATAAATAGCAGCTTGGCGTATTCGCTGTTCTCACCGTCAAACTCGGCTTCGTTATGGAAACGCAATGCAGTGCAGACCTCGTCCGGCATGTTCCACAACTTCATTAACCAAGAGCCTAGTTGCTCGCGGGTTACGCCTAATAAGTGGCGTTCAATCAGACTATGATTGGCAAAGGGGTTGGCTTCTTGATAGCGGCAAACATTGGAGAACTGCGGCGGGAACAACTGGGCCAGCATTAAATAACCAAAGTTATGCAGTAGCCCTGATAAATAAGCCATGCCCATTACCGGCCGTTCTTTTGGCGGAATCGCTGATACTAACGCTTCAACAGCGGTGGCAGCATAGACCGCTTGCTGCCAATAGGGAGTGAAGCCTTTGGCGCCGTCTTTTGGCAAGCTCATGGTTTTACCCAAGGCCAGTCCTAGTGAGAGGTTAAGCACCAGATCAAAACCCAGCACTCGGACAATGGCATCGTGCACCGATTTAATTTTACCGGGCGCGGCGTAATAGGGTGACGCTGCCCAGCTCACCACTTGCGCCGCTAGAGCGGGGTCACTTTCTACAATACTGGCGAGGTCTTGAATATCGGCATTGGGGTCTACCTGCAGCTTGATAATCCGTTGCGCAGTTTCCGGCAGTGGCGGAAATTCTAGGGTTTCTTCTAGCCGTTGTTTAATCCGCAATTGAGTGAAATTAGCGACCGCGATGGTGATCTGTTCGACATCTTGTGCATCGTCCAGCGGCCCGGTTTGCAGATCTGCCTCGGCGACCGTGATGTTGCCGCTGCGAGCCTCGCCAAAAAGTTGTGTAAATTGCTGGCTGCTTAGTGGCACTAAACTGTGCCCGCTGCCGGAGTCCAATTGCAGCGAATTACTGTCTAACAGCCGTTGATCGATAACCATATTAAGCTTCATCACACCGGGCACACAGCTGGGGCGGTCAAGTTGCGCTTTGCTACAAAGGCTGTCGATATCTTCGGGTGACGTTGCTTTTAATTCGCGGTCAGTCAAGCGACGCAAGGCATCGACATCAAGAATACTGTCGGCACTGTAGATGGCTTGTAGCTTACCTTGGCTATCTTGCAAGATAGAGGTTTTGGCAGCGCTTTGGATGTTGGTATTGGGGTGGGCTTCAATGATTGCACACTTGATGTCATGCTTGGCTAAAATTGCTTCGATAACAGCCGGGACTGACATGTAATACTCCTTGAATGGCGGGCCTTTAAGACTATCGGCTGCTTTTTATGAATCCTTAGATGAGCTATCCACATTAAATAATATGTGTTGCTAACTAGTGTAGCTTACCGCGCTAGTTCTGTGTGCCGCACTGGCATTCAAAATGTCGACCTGTTCACAGATCGAACAACGAAGTATTGACTGGCTGATGGCGATCAAACTTGAGCATATTGCTCGCCATCAGCTAGCCAGCGTTGGATCAAGGGGTCTACCGACTGCGGGTGTTGCTCGATCAAATACTCAGCGGTAGTTTGTACCGCTGGCAGCAGGTGGCTGTCGCGTTGCAGATCGGCAATGCGCAGTTGTAGCAAGCCGGTTTGGCGGGTCCCCAATAGTTCACCAGGCCCGCGCAGCTCAAGATCTTTTTCTGCAATCACAAAGCCATCGCTGCTTTGGCGCATGGTCTGTAAACGCTGTTTACCGAGCTGTCCCAAGGGCGCTTGATACATCAACAAGCAGTGGCTGGCAGTGCTGCCCCGGCCGACGCGACCCCGTAATTGGTGCAACTGAGCTAGCCCCAAGCGCTCGGCATTTTCGATAATCATTAGGCTGGCATTGGGCACATCGACACCGACCTCGATTACCGTGGTGGCTACTAATAAATCCAGTTGCTGCTCTTTAAAGGCCCGCATCACAGCCGCTTTCTGGTCCGCTTTCATGCGTCCATGGATTAAGCCAACCCGTAAATGGGGTAGACACTCTTGAAGCAATTGGCAGCTGTTTTCTGCGGCCTGTGCCTCTAAGGTTTCGGATTCTTCGATCAAGGTACATACCCAATAAGCTTGTCGACCTTCTCCGCAAGCGCCGCTAACCCTTTCTATAACTGACTCTCTGCGTAAGTTATCGATTACTACGGTATTGATGGGGATACGTCCCGGCGGTAACTCGTCAATCACCGAGGTGTCTAAATCGGCATAGGCGCTCATTGCCAAAGTACGGGGAATGGGGGTGGCAGTCATCACCAATTGATGGGGGTGGCCGACCTCGGCATTGGCTTTTTCTTTGAGCGCCAGTCGCTGGTGAACACCAAAGCGATGTTGCTCGTCAATAATGACCAGACCGAGATTGGCGAACTGTACCTCGTCCTGAAACAGCGCATGAGTGCCGATGGCGATCTTGGCGCGATGAGTTGCCAGCATCTCCAATTGCTTTTGACGCGCTTTGCCTTTGACCTTGCCAGTAACCCAAGCCAACTCCAAACCAAGCGGCTGCAGCCATTGGCTGAAATTTTGGTAGTGCTGTTCGGCCAGAATTTCAGTGGGCGCCATAATGGCCACTTGGTAGCCATTGGCGATCGCCTTCAGAGCGGCGAAGGCGGCGACTACGGTTTTACCCGAGCCGACATCGCCTTGCACCAAGCGCAACATCGGTTGACCTAGCTCTAGGTCATGGTTGACCTCGCTGATCACTCGCTGCTGTGCAGTTGTTAATCGGAAACCCAATTGCTTTAGGAAAGGTTTGGCAAGGTTGTCTTTTTTAGTCAACGCCGGTGCTCCAAGTAGCTTGGTCTGCTGACGCATTTTTTGAAGGCTGAGGTTATGCGCCAGCAGCTCTTCAAAGGCCAGGCGTTGCTGAAAAGGGTGCTCGCCATCGCGCAGTAACTGCTGTGGGGCATCGGTGGGCGGCTTATGTAAATAGTGCAGCGCTTGTTCCAAGCTGACGTTTTTGCTCTTGAGAGCGGGTGGCGTCGGCAGCCATTCAATCAAGGTATTGGCCTGCAATTGCTGTAATGCTTGCAAGCTTAGCTTGCGCCAACCCTGTTGGCTGAGCCCTTCACTGCTGGGGTAAATAGGTGTCAGCGCCTCTTCCATCGGCGGGCTATGTTGGTCAATAGGCTGGTATTCAGGGTGGTACAGCTCTAAACCACTGGCGCCGCGGCGGGCCTCGCCGTAACAGCGCAGTTTAGTGCCAGGGCTTAGGTTTTGTTTTTGCGCAGCGCTGAAATGGAAAAAGCGCAGGGTGACGGTACCGGTGCCATCCTGTATACGACACACCAAACTGCGGCGGCGACCAAATACAATATCGGCGGCGCGCACTTCACCTTCGATCACCGCGTCGCTGCCAGCTTGTAAGGAGCCGATGGCGGTGACACGGGTGCGATCTTGATAGCGCAGCGGTAGGTGAAACAGCAGGTCTTGCAATGTGTAGATAGCCATTGCTGCCAGCTTCTCAGCCATCCTGGGGCCAACGCCTTTCAGCGTTTGCACCGATATCGTGTCCAGTGTCCGGTTCAATGTGGTCAGCTCATCCATGATCAATCTTTAACATTTTTACCCAATTTACAGCGACGAATCGCCTGACTCAGTGCATCGATGGCCTGATGGCGTGGAAAGCTGGCACGCCAGGCGAGAGCGACAGTGCGTTTTGAGCCGGCATGTTGTGCCAGCGGCCGAGTAATAAGCGCGCCGCCGCTGTCGAGTTGGGCGGCGGAGGCGGGCAGCACGGTAATACCAAGGCCGGATGCCACCATGTATTTCAATGTTTCTAGCGAGCTGCCTTCGACCACGGTTTGCAGCGGGTCATTGTTGGCTAAATGCTTTTGCAAGCCGGGGCAGGCTTGCAGTACTTGGTCGCGGAAGCAATGACCTTCACCCAATAGTAACACCGGTTCTTTTTCCAGTTGTTTGGGCGTGATGATTTTGCGCTGCGCTAGCGGGTGGTCTTTGCCCATCAGTACTACAAAGGATTCTTCATACAAGGCTTGGGTGACGACATCGGGTTCGATAAACGGCAGCGCGATTAGGATCGCATCTAACTCCCCTTGACGTAACTTTTGCCGGAGCACGGCGGTGTAGTTTTCTTCAATATATAAAGGCATAGTCGGTGCAATTTTCTGCAACTGCGGTACAAAATGGGGGAATAAATAGGGACCGATGGTAAAGATGGCGCCAATAGATAAGGTGCTGCCCAGTGGATCTTTGCCCAATTGCGCCAACTCTTTGATGGCATGGGCCTGCTTTAACACGGTTTTCGCTTGCTGGATGATTTGTTCCCCCAGTGGCGTTGCCCTAACATTGCTGCGGCTGCGCTCAAATAGGGAAACGCCTAACTCTTCTTCCAGCTTTTTGATGGCGACGCTGAGTGTGGGCTGGCTGACAAAACATTTCTCGGCTGCTTTGCCAAAATGCTCGGTCTTTTGCAGGGCGACAATGTAGCGCAGCTCGGTTAGAGTCATAGCTTATATCCCAGTTTGGGGCTGTTACTGAATAGAAGTGTTAGATTAATATTTTCTATCGAAAGCTGCCAATAGTATTGATAAATTTTTCAGCGAAAGTTCGCTGTGTTTTATACCGTTAATAAAGTGGAGTTTGTGTGAGTAAGCGAGTATTAATTGTCGGTTGTGGTGATATTGGTCAATCACTGGGTTTGCAACTAGCCGCCGTTGGTTGGCAAGTAACAGGGCTGCGTCGCAACGGGACGTTACCAGCGCCGCTGCAAACCATCAATGCCGATGTGACAAAAATGGACAGTTTGCAAGCTTTGAGTGGGATCAGTTTTGATTATGTGGTGGTGACGTTGACTCCCGGTGGCTTCACTGATGACCTCTACCGTCAGATTTACGTAGAAGGCTTGCGCAACTTATTAGACGTTTTGTCACCGGCTAGCCATTGGCTGTGGGTGTCCAGTACCAGTGTTTATCATCAGGCCAATGATCAGTGGGTAGATGAAGACAGTGATACCTTGCCGACCACATTTTCAGGCATGCGCTTGTTGGAAGCCGAGCAGCAACTGGTGGAATACGGGCTTGCCCATTCGGTGGTTCGCTTTGCCGGTATTTATGGCCCTGGTCGACGGCGTCTTATCGAGCAAGTGCAGGCGGGTAAAGGTTGTATACAGACCCCTAACTTGTACACCAACCGAATCCATCGGGATGATTGTGTGGGTTTGCTGGCGCATTTGTTGAGTATGGCCGACCGTGGTCAGCAATTGGCTAGTTGTTATATCGGGGTTGATAATGAACCGGTGACCATGTGGCAATTAAAATCTTGGTTAGCGCAGCAGTTAGATATGTCGCCTTCGGCGCTCACTGAGCAGGCAATGCCCCGTCGCAACAGCAAGCGTTGCAGTAATCAAAGGCTGCTGGCCACGGGTTATCAGTTGCAGTACCCAAGCTATCGCGAAGGCTATGGCGCATTGTTAGACCAATAGCAAAAAATCGCTTGTTGCCGCCGTCAAAACAGCGAATACTTACAGCCTTGCTTCACCTTTAATAGGGATTCACTGTGTCTAAATTTCTTAAGCTGGGTTTATTGTTAAGCCTGCTGTTGGCGGCTATGACCGTGCAAGCGGCAGCCAATAGTGTCAATAGGGATTTTCAACACATCATTAGCAGCGGTGAGCTGCGGGTTGGCGTGTCGTTGTTTCCACCGTGGGTGATGCGTGACAAAGAACAGCAGTTAGTTGGTTCAGAAATCGATATGGCTGGCCGTTTAGCGAAAGATATGGGGCTTAAGTTAGCACTGAAAGAATACAGCTGGAAGCAACTTATTCCGGCGCTGGAAAAAGGTGAGATCGACATCATTGTGTCGGGTATGGGCATTAAGCCAGACCGTGCGCTGCGGGTGAATTTTAGTCGCCCCTATGGCGATTCAGGTATTGGGCTGGTAACCAATATCAAACTGACCAAAGATTTTAAGAATTTGCAGGACTTAAAGCAGCCAACCGTTAATATCGGTGCGATTGAAGAAACTGTTTCTGCCAGTGTCGCGCAACGTTTATTCGGTAACAGCACGTTGCTGTTTTTTGCCACGCAAAAGGAGGCGGAAGCAGCGCTGCTTGCCGGTGAACTGCACGGTTTTATTGCCGCTAACCCGCTGCCTAAATTTATCGCCTTGCAACATCCAGCGATGTTTGATGTGCCACTGACGAAACCCCTATTGAGTTTTAAAGAAGGTTTGGCGATTAATAAAGGCGATGCCGATTTATTGAGTTTTCTTGATGCATGGGTGGTCTCGCGTTCGGCGGATGGCTGGATTGCGAGTACCCGTCGTTATTGGCTAGAAACGCTAGAATGGAAACAGGACTAAGAGCATGATGCGGTTAAAAACTGCCATGTTTCAGCGCTGGTTAATACGGCTGTTAACTACGCTACTGCTGTCAGCACTAAGCAGTGTGGCGCTCGGCCAACAGAGCCGTTTGGACAATGAGTCCTTACTGGATGAATCTGAGTATCGCGGTAATTTAGAAGAAGTCATTATTACTGGTCAGCAGCCGGAGTGGCGCCAACCAGCCAAGCAAGAAGAATGGCGACCGGATCGTTTTGAACTTGAACAACAAGTCAGCGGCGACCGACTAAAGTGGTTTCCAGAATACGATAAAGATGAACGGAATCAGTATCAAGGAGTGCGTGATCGCACTAATGAAAAACCCGAATTCAAAATCTTTGAATGGAAATTCTAACCCCTCTTTTTTTTAATTGAGCATAGCGGCCACGTTAAAAAACTGCTGGCTGAATTTATGTGTATGGCGTTTATTACGCCGGCAGTAATGAAACCCGGGATGGACGTTATTCCTGTTGTGGTTTAATCAGTGGTTTTAGGCTGACATAGTTATTGGTTACGCTATTTTAATTTTTATAACGATAAAATAATTTCTATTTCTACTTCAGCGCCTTTCGGCAATGCGGCTACTTGTACACAGGCTCGGGCCGGAAAAGGTTGCGAAAATACCGCCGCCATTACCTCATTAACTGCGCCAAAATCTGCCAAATTTGTTAACGAAATATTTACTTTTACCGCATCGTCTAAGCATCCGCCGGCGGCTTCCGCCACTGCTGATAAATTGGCAAACACTTGTTGTGTTTGGATGCTGATATCACCGTCGACTAATTCCATGGTGCTAGCTATTAGCGGTATTTGGCCTGAAAGATAAACGGTGTTGGCGACTTTTACTGCCTGCGAGTAAGGGCCGATAGCTTGAGGCGCTTTGTCAGTAGCAATGATTTCTTTTTGGCTCATGGTGGTTCCTATTCAAGATGAGGGATGAAATATCCGACGCTATATACAAGGCCGGGTGCTTGGGCTAATGTTTAGCGCGGGTTACTTTGATCACTTCTTTAATAATGCGTATATGTTTCATAATGCGCGCCAAATGAATACGTGATTGAACACCGACTACAACGTTGATGGTATTTAATCTCGGGCCTTCCTCTTCGACACCTATTTTTTCAATGTTGGCGTCATAGTTGTGAATGCGGGTGGCTAACACGGCGATAATACCGCGGCTTTTTTCTAATTCAACCTTTAGTTCAACCGAAAATTCACCTTCTAAATTATCGTCCCAGCCCAGCGGTACAGAGCGTTCAGGGTTGTTGCGAAAATCTAGGCTGTTATGACATTTGTCAGTATGCACAACAATACCGCGCTCCGAGCTAACAAAGCCAACAATAGAGTCACCGGGGATCGGGTAGCAACAGCGTGCAAAGTTAACTTTAAAACCTTCGCTGCCGCGAATCATCAATGGTTGATGGCTGGAGTTAGTAGGATGCTGGGTATTGCCTTCGGCATCGGTCTCGGCCAATAACTGGTGAGCGGTGAGAAATGACACGCGGTTGCCCATGCCGATTTCTTCTAACACTTGATCAAAGCTCTGGATGCCGGTATCACTGAGCAAGCGTTCTTTCTGTTGTTCGGTTAATTCGTCAATGTTGTGGTTGAGCTCGGTCAGTGCTTTTTCTAATAAACGGCGGCCCAGTGCTACCGAGTCATTGGTGAGTTGGTTTTTAAGGAAGTGGCGAATATTACTGCGCGCTTTTCCAGTGACAACAAAGTTGAGCCAAGCCGGGTTGGGTTGCGCGCCAGTGGAGGTAATAATCTCGACGGTTTGACCGCTTTGCAGAGACTCTGACAGTGGCGCTAAGCGACGGTTAATACGGCAAGCGACACAGTTATTACCAACGTCCGTATGTACTGCATAGGCAAAATCGACCGCGGTGGAACCCTGCGGTAATTCCATAATGCGGCCCTTAGGGCTGAACACATAGACTTCGTCAGGGAATAAATCAATTTTTACGTTTTCGATAAATTCTAAAGAGTCACCAGCCCGTTGCTGCATTTCCAGCAAGCCTTGTAACCATTGTCGGGCCCGGGTATGACTACCATTGATCTGCTGGCCTTCATTGGTTTTGTAAAGCCAATGAGCGGCAATACCGTAGTTGGCCATTTCTTCCATTTCTTGAGTGCGGATCTGGATTTCAATCGGCACACCGTGCATGCCAAATAAAATGGTATGCAATGATTGGTAGCCGTTTGATTTAGGAATGGCGATGTAATCTTTAAATTGCCCCGGCACGGGTTTGTACAAACTGTGAATGCAACCGAGTACCCGGTAACAGGTATCTACGCTATCGACGACGATACGAAAGGCATAGATGTCCATGATTTCAGAAAAGGATTTTTTTTTGCTGCGCATTTTTTGGTAAATGCTATATAGGTGTTTCTCTCGCCCAATAACCGTAGTTCCATGGCCTTCGCGCTCAAGGCGAACTTGTATCGACTCTTTGATCTGATCAATAAGCTCGGTACGATTGCCACGGGCACTTCTCACCGCTGCGCGAATGCGGGTGGCGCGCATCGGATACAGGGTAGAAAAACCGAGGTCTTCAAACTCTACTCGTAGATTGTGCATACCGAGCCGCTGTGCAATTGGGGCATACATATCGAGTGTTTCACGGGCAATGCGGCCGCGTTTCTCTGGCTTTAGTACGCCAAGGGTGCGCATATTGTGGAGTCTATCGGCTAGCTTAACTAAAATGACGCGAATATCTTTGGCCATCGCCAGCGCCATTTTTTGAAAATTTTCGGCCTGCGCTTCGGCGACTGTCTGGTCTTCCATACGGGTCAGTTTGCTGACGCCATCGACCAAATCAGCAACGGTATCACCGAATTGTTCGCCCAGTGCGCTCTTGCTAATACCGGTATCTTCAATCACATCGTGCAGCATGGCGGCCATCAAACTCTGATGGTCCATATGCATATTGGCCAAGATGCTGGCGACGGCTAATGGATGAGTGACATAGGGTTCGCCGCTGCGACGTCGCTGGCCTTCGTGAGCTTGCTCGGCATAGTAGTAAGCGCGTTTGACATTGTTGACTTGCTCGGGCGATAAATAGCTGGCTAAGCTGCGGCTCAGGGCATTGATGCAGTGGACTTCTTCGCGTTTTTCTTGCGATTGAAAGAAGCTATATTGCTGCATGAATGTGAGGCCTCGACTGGGTGAATTACATGCTATCTCTAGGGTTAGCTGTTAACGCTAACTGTAGCATAGCAAGGCCAGCCAATGGGAGCATTGGCTGGTTTCGTCGGGGCATTATATGACTGAGAGCTGAGTTTTAATGGCTATGCTCTCGAGCCATGGGTTAAGACTATATTTTAACAACATTTTTTTAAGGCGACGCGGTAAAAAAGCGTCGCCGTAAAACGAGCTGTAAATAGAAACTTAAAGGCTGGGAGGTAGTTCAGCGCTGATGCTGGCTTCCATCTCTAAAATCAGATCTTCCGTGTCTTCTTCAACCGGGTTCATGATTTCAGCGGGGGTAATCAGTTCGTCGGCGATTTCGCGCAGGGCGATAACCGTTGGTTTATCTGAATCGGCGCTAACCAATGGCTCTTTGCCGCCAGTAGAAATGTCGCGCGCGCGCTTGCTGGCGACCATCACCAACTCAAAACGGTTATCAACTTTGTCTAGACAATCTTCAACGGTAATACGTGCCATGTGTTTTCTCGATCTCAGTATGAAAATAATCAGCGATTTTGTAGGCTAACGGTCGTTTTGCAGACCAGCCCATAAAATGGCCGCGTAGTGTACCAAAAACAACCAGCTTGCGATAGCCGCGTTTAGCCGGCGTCGATGACTGTCTAGCTTAATAGATCTGACAGCAGGGATTGGTGGCGCAGGCTTTGTTGCTCAAAGCGCAGTTCAGCCGCGACGCCTGTCATTATCGTGCCCAACTCGTTCAGGGCGGTATTAAAATCGTCATTGATTACAAGGTAGTCACCCAGCGCATAATGTGACATTTCATTGGCGGCCTCGGCCATGCGCAGGGCAATCACCGCTTGGTCATCTTGACCGCGATTGGTTAGCCGCTCTTTAAGGGCAGATTTGGACGGCGGTAAGATAAAGATGGCAATAGCAGCGGGCATCAGTTTCTTTACTTGCTCCGCTCCCTGCCAGTCGATTTCGAGGATGACGTTGTCACCCGCGGCCAAGGCTTGCTCCAGCCAAGGTTTAGAGGTGCCATAGAAATTACCAAACACCTCGGCATGCTCGAGAAAGACCTGCTGCACCAACATTTGCTGAAATTGCTCATGATCGACGAAATGGTAGTTAACGCCATCAACTTCACCGGGGCGAATAGGACGGGTGGTGTGAGAGACCGACACTCGCGCTGCTTTGTTGCTTTCAACCAGCGCTTGAACCAAGCTGGTTTTGCCGGCGCCTGAGGGTGCAGAGACGGTGAAGAGCTTGCCGGCTGGGGTGGTTGTGTCGCGGGTCATAGAGCAGACTATCCTGATAGTTGATGAAGATGGCAGCGAAGCAGGCCTTATTCGATATTTTGGATTTGTTCGCGCATTTGTTCAATCAATACTTTTAGCTCCACCGCGGCTTGGGTGGTGTCACTGACAATGGATTTCGACGATAAGGTGTTGGCCTCGCGGTTAAGCTCCTGCATCAGGAAATCCAAGCGACGGCCACAGGGGCCACCCTTGTTGAGTACTCGTTGTACTTCTTGTAGGTGTGCATCGAGCCTGTCCAGCTCTTCGTCGACATCGGCTTTTTGTGCTAATAATACGATTTCTTGTTCTAACCGTTCGCGGTCCAGTTCTATGCTGAGTTCCTGTAATCGCGCTTGCAGTTTTTCGCGCTGGGTATTTAAAATCACTGGCAGTTGCTGGCGTATAGCATCAGTAATGTCGCCGATGGTCAGCAAGCGTTGCTCGATAAACTGCTTGAGGCTGGCACCTTCGCGTTCGCGTGTTTCAACCAACAGGGTTAGTGAATCGCTAAACAGCGTCAGCGCCTGTTGGTAGATCATGTCGCTGTCAGTGTCGGGCCCAGCCAGCACACCAGGCCATTGCAGCAACTGCATGGGGTTAATGTCAGCGGGTTGTTGTAATTGTTGCTGCACGGCTTCGCCAGCGGCGATCAATTGGGTTAATAGCTCGGTATTAACGGATATCGCCGTGCTGTTATTCGCCGTGTCTTGCTGCAGCCGTAAATTGCATTCTACTTTGCCGCGGTTGAGGGTTTTGCGCAGTTTTTCACGTAGCGGGTTTTCCAAGCGGCGTAGGGTTTCTGGCAATTTAAAACCAGGCTCCAGATAGCGATGGTTAACGGAGCGAAGCTCCCATACCAGTGAGCCCCATTCATGTTCAGCGGTTTGGCGAGAAAAGGCGGTCATACTTCGGATGGTCATGGACATTCCTATGGTTTGTGTAGAGTGTTTCTGCTGATGTCATTCTAACGGGATTGTCTCTTCGCGTCAGCGTTAGTGTGTATAATGCGCGCTCTTTGCTGGCTGCTAGTGGCCTCATTTTAGATGACATGAGTGCTAGAAGGTTGGTAATCAATAGACAAAATTTCAGTAGGAAAAATTATGAGCAGACCCAGCGGCCGCAATAACGACCAACTTCGTGATTTCAGCATCACGCGCAACTTTACCTGCCACGCCGAAGGCTCGGTGCTGGTGGCTTTCGGTAATACCAAAGTGATTTGCACGGCCTCGGTAGAAAAATCGGTGCCACGGTTTTTGCGGGGTCAAGGTCAGGGGTGGATCACTGCAGAGTACGGTATGTTGCCACGATCAACCGGCAGCCGCATGGGTCGCGAAGCCGCCCGCGGCAAGCAAGGTGGTCGTACAGTTGAGATTCAGCGTTTGATTGGTCGTTCGTTGCGGGCCGCCGTCGATTTAAGCGCCTTGGGCGAACACTCCATCACTATTGATTGCGATGTTATTCAGGCCGATGGCGGCACCCGCACCGCCTCAATTACCGGTGCCTGCGTGGCGCTGGTAGATGCACTCAGCTATATGCAGCGCGAGGGAATGATTGAAAAAAGCCCGCTGAAGCAAATGATTGCGGCTATCTCTGTCGGTATTTATAACGGTGAGGCGGTGCTGGACTTGGATTATCCAGAGGACTCCAATGCGGAGACCGATATGAATGTGATCATGACCGAGCAAGGTGGCTTTATTGAGGTGCAGGGAACGGCTGAAGGCGAGCCTTATAGCCGCGATGAGCTGCAGCAAATGCTGGCTTTAGCAGAGCAGGGTATTATGGAATTGATCGAGCGACAAAAGCAGGCATTGGCTAGCTAGACTTTAGTGTTGTGTTCTACATTCTAGTGTTATCGCTAAGGCCTGTGTAACAGCGTTAAGCAGGCCTTACATCTCGTAATCGTAATCCATGATCAACGGGGCGTGGCTGGAATATTTATGGTTCTTATAAACCGCGCCATACTCAATGGTCGGGCGCAAACCGTCTGACACCACCTGGAAGTCTACCCGCCAGCCGTTTTCATCGCGATTGCCGTCGGGCCACCAAGTAAACTCGTCATTGTCGCTGTTGATTTCGCGGAAAGCGTCTACATAGCCCAGCTCTGAAAACAGCTGATCCATCCATTGCTGTTCTTCCGGTGTAGCGCCGCACTGACTTTGATTGGCTTGGCTATCTTGCAGGTCATTATTGTTGTGGGTCATATTCCAATTACCGCAAATAATAAATTCGCGGCGTTTATTACGCACTTTGCCGAGATGGTTTTGGAATAATTCGAAAAATTGTTTTTTATGCGCCTTAGCGGCATCATCCTTTTTATAAGCGCTGGGCGCTAATAGGCAACCAACACTGATGTTTTGGAAGTCAGCTTGAATATAACGGCCTTCCATATCGTAATCGACAAAGCCGAGGCCGGTCATAATCGCTTTTGGCAACTCGCGACAATATATGGCAACGCCATTGCTATCTTTCTCCACAGAATCGAAAAAGTAGGGGTTATAACCCTGTGGCCAAAAAACGTCAGCTTGCAGTTCATACTCTTGAGCTTTTAGATTCTGGATGCAGATAAAATCCGCGTCCTGGTCTAAAACCCAGTCATAGAAACCTTGCTTGGCCGCTTCTGCAATGCCGTCAGCACAAAAACTAATGATTCTCATGGTCGCCTCTTTAGCGTGTAGCGCGTATCATAGCCGGTCAGCCGCCGATACTCCTTGCAACGGCAGTTAGCCATAATCAGCTTTAAATGATTATGCGCAAGGTAGCTATTGGGGTATCGATACTAGAAAGCTGATTTGCTATGATTTTTGGTCAGCTCGACTGTCCTTTAAGAATGCGATTTTAGGAACATGTGAGCATGAATGCCAGTGTTTTATCGTTTTTCAGCCATTGAGCTGAATCATTTGCCCCAAAACTTTTGTAGAGTTCAACCACAGAGATTTTTCATGCAGTCCTACCAACAACAGTTTATCGAGTTAGCCATTGCCAAAAAAGCATTAAATTTTGGCGAGTTCACCCTTAAGTCAGGGCGTGTAAGTCCTTATTTCTTTAATGCGGGGTTATTTTCCAGTGGCACGGCTCTGGCGGCCTTAGGCCGTTGTTATGCTCATGCTATCGTGCAGTCAGGAGTGGAGTTCGATGTGTTGTTGGGCCCCGCTTATAAAGGTATTCCACTGGCGGCGGCAACGGCAATTGCTTTGGCCGATCACTTCGATCGGGACGTCCCGTATGCCTATAATCGTAAGGAAGCTAAAGATCATGGTGAGGGAGGTATCATCGTCGGTGCGCCGCTGCAGGGTAAAATTTTAATTATTGATGATGTTATTACGGCGGGAACTGCAGTCCGCGAAGTGATGTCTATTATTGCAGACAACGGTGCCGAACCGGCAGGTGTGGTGATTGGTTTAAATCGCCAAGAGCGCGGTCAGGGCGAGTTGTCGGCCATTCAGGAAGTTGAGCAGCAGTATGCGGTTCCAGTGGTCAGTATTGTCGATTTGGGTCAAATCATTGATTTTTTATCTGCTCAACCTGACCAAACTGAGAACGTGGTCAAAATTAGTGACTATCGTCAGCAATATGGCGTGTAAGCCTCTATACTAGTAAATGTAATAGGTACATCGATGGCCATTCAACGTAGATTGTATGACCAGATACAAATAAAAATAGCGACTTTTAGCCGTTGGCGTTTACAGTTGCTGTTGCGCTTGGATTTTAGGCGATTGATAACATGATGAAGTTAGTAGGCAAAAATGTAACGTTGATTAGCTGGGTCAGTCTGTGCGTGGTCGTGCTTTTGGCTAGCTCGGCTTTTGCAGCGAACAGTTTATTGTATCGCTACAAGAACGAAAAAGGTGTACCGGTTATTGATGATCACATACCGCCGAAATTTGTTGCCCAAGGCTATGAGGTGCTCAATTCTGACGGCAGTTTAAAAGAGTATGTGCCGCGGCAGTTAAGCGCAGAGGAGTTACTGTTGCGCAATACCGATGAATCGCGTGCCCGCTTTCAGGAGGAAGAGAATAAGCGGTTAGAGGCTTGGGATAAATCCTTAACCCTAAGGTATAGCAGTATTGATGATATTGATGCGGCTGAAAAACGTGATATGCGTAACTTACAAATCCGCATTAGTATCCTAAAAAGCAATCTCATTAGTATCAAGTATGAAATAGAGCGCGAGCAACAGAGGGCGGCGGATATTGAGCGTCGTGGTAGTGATGTGCCGGTCGAGCTGAGTAAAAAAATTGATACTTTGCGGTTGGAAATCGCCGATACCGAACAGTCTATCGCGGTCCGACGTGAAGAGATTGCTGGCGTTCAGCAGAATTATCAGCGTGACAAGGACCGCTTTTATATGCTGCTCGATGAGGTTGAAATGCGTCGGCAACATTATCAGCCTGCACAAAAATCAAATCGTGGCTACTAAGCCCGTTATTCGAATGCTATAAGATAGTTATAAAAAATGATGGGGAGGTCTAGCCGTTTTGATAACCGGCTTGTGCGGCTCTTGGTGTAATGCTTGCTTCGGTCGATGTTGCAGGGGCGGATGTTGCAGCGGTTTGTTTAAAAAAGCCTTCCATTAAAAGTGGCCACTGCTCGCCCCAATTCTCTGTTGGCTTACGTTTAAATTCACTGCGTACAAACTGTGAGATTCGCCCTTCTACTGAGGCCAGTAAAAGATTGGCTGCAGTCGCCATGGGAATGGTAGTGCGGATGCCCTCATGGATTTCAGCATTGCGCAGAACTTGTTTTAGCTCGGTTTCAAAACGATCAAAAAATTGCACGACGCGTGCCCGCAAGCGCTCGGTTTCACCGGCAAGGGCATCACCAGTAAGGATGCGGGTAATACCAGGGTTACGCTCGGTAAATGTTAGCAGCAAGCCCAGTATTTTTTCACAGCGAACTATGGCTGTATCTTCTTCTTTGAGAATAATGCTAATGCGGGTAAAAATCGTATCTTCGATAAACTCGATAAGGCCTTCAAACATTTTGCCTTTGCTGGGGAAATGACGATACAGCGCAGCTTCAGAAACACCGACTTCTTTTGCTAGGCGTGCGGTTGTAATGCGCTCACCCGGACTAACTTCCAGCATGTAAGCTAGAGATTCGAGTATTTGTTGTCGGCGGGACGATCTTTTAACCATGCTCAGCCATGACCGTTTATCATTATTGGTTTTTGTTTTTTCGAACGACCATCCTATCCATTACCGACCGAGGCTGCAATAACAATCAAGCATGAGTGCAAATTATTTGCATTTGCACTTTCCGATAGATGAAATAAATGTTGCTATTAGATTAATAAACATATGTTTTTGGTTTAAGGATTGCAGTTGGTAATCAACGTGCCGACACCTTGGTCAGTAAAAATTTCTAATAAAACCGCATGCGGGACACGCCCGTCAATAATATGTGAGCTTTTAACACCGCATTTTACCGCGTCTTGGGCGCAGCGAATTTTTGGCAGCATGCCACCATAAATTGTGCCGTCGGCAATTAATTCATCTACCTGTTGTGTGTTAATACCCGTTAGCACTTTGCCGCTTTTATCTTGCAGGCCGGCGACATTGGTTAACAGCATGAGTTTTTCTGCTTGCATGACCCCGGCAATTTTACCGGCGACGATATCAGCATTGATGTTATAGGTGCTGCCATCGGCGCCAACACCTATAGGCGCTATCACTGGGATAAAGTGGCTGTTTAAAAGCATTTCTAATACTTCGGTATCAATTGCCGACACTTCACCTACATGACCAATATCGATAATTTCTGGTGCAGTCATTTCAGGACTTTGTTTGCTGACGGTCATTTTTCTCGCCTGTATCAGCCTGCCATCTTTACCGGTAATACCCACTGCCTTACCGCCATTTTGGTTGAGTAGGCTGACAATTTCTTTATTCACGCTGCCACCTAATACCATTTCTACTACGTCCATCGTTTGGCTATCGGTGACGCGCATGCCATCAACAAAACGAGATTCGATTTTAAGCTGATCCAATAATTTACCTATTTGCGGGCCACCACCATGGACGACTACCGGGTTCATTCCGACCAGTTTCATCAGCACGATATCACGCGCGAATTGCTCTTTCAGTTCTTGATCGACCATCGCATTGCCGCCAAATTTGACGACAATTGTTTTATTGGTGAAGCGTTGAATATAGGGGAGTGCTTCGGTTAATACGTTAGCGATGTTGCTGGCGGCATCAAGGCTTAGGGACATGGGGTTTCCTTAATTTGTAATGCTAGAGTTTGGTTGGCGCTTGGCAGCGCCAACGTTGAATAATTTACCGGAGGCTATTAAAAACCAAACTGGAGGCTGTTATCAATTTTATGCAGTTGGTCTTTGAACTGATCTTGAATGCGCACCATTGCCTCTTCGGTATCAGCTTCAAAACGCAGGATCAACATGGGGGTGGTATTGGATGCTCGCGCCAAGCCCCAGCCATCTACAAAGTCTACTCGCAGGCCGTCCAGCGTAGACAGCTTGCCGTCGCCAAAGTCAGGTTTAGCGACCAGTTGTTCGATAATGGCAAATTTTTGCTGCTCGCTGGTGGCGACCTTTAATTCCGGTGAGCAAATAGTTTCGGGGAAGGCGGCCAGTTGCATGTCTAGGTCGGGGTCTGTGGTGCTGAGGATTTCGACCAGTCGCGCGGCTGCATACATACCGTCATCAAAGCCAAACCAGCGTTCTTTGAAAAAGATGTGGCCGCTGAATTCGCCGCCTAACAACGCGCCGGTTTCCTGCATTTTTTCTTTCATGAAGGAGTGGCCGCTTTTCCACATAATGGGGCGACCGCCGTAGTTGCTGATTAAGCTGTTTAGATTGCGGGTGCATTTAACATCAAACAATATATCGGCGCCGGGGTTGCGTGACACGACATCTTGCGCCAGCAACATCAATAAGCGATCGGCGGGCACCGATTTACCGCTGGCGGTGATTACCCCGAGGCGGTCACCGTCACCATCAAAGGCAATGCCGAGATCGGCCTGATGCTCTGCCACTGTTCGTTTCAGGTCTTCAAGATTAGCCTCAACAGTTGGGTCTGGATGGTGATTGGGAAAGTCACCATCAACATCGCAAAACAGTGGAATAACGTCACAACCCAGCTCTTCGAAGAGGGTCGGGGCAATGTTGCCTGCAATACCGTTGCCAGCGTCTAACACGATTTTTAGTGGCTGGGCGATGGCGACATCGTTAAGGATGTAATCGATGTAGCTGCGCTCAACGTCCTGGGACAAGTATTCGCCATTGCCGCTGGCGAAATTCTGGCTAAGGATGCGATCTTTTAATGCTTGGATGGCAGCATCGGACAGAGCACGGCCAGCGATCACAATTTTAATACCGTTGTATTCAGCGGGGTTGTGGCTGCCAGTAATCATCACGCCGCTCTGAGTACTAAGTTGATGGGTGGCGAAGTACATCAGCGGGGTGGGCTGGTTACCAATATCAATCACGTCACGGCCGCTGGCGCGCAAGCCTTGCATCATCGCATCGCGGATACGGGGCGAACTGTGACGGCCATCGGCTGCGATAATAATGCTTTGTTGGCCTTGATCAAGAGCCTCACTGCCGATCGCCATGCCAATGGCATGAACCACTTCATCGGTCAGTTCGCTGTCGGCCAGGCCTCGAATATCATAGGCGCGGAAAATATTCTCAGGTAACTCAGTAGGTATGACTAAGCCACTTTGTTCGGCGGCTACCGGCTCTTCTATAGCGACGATCGTCTCTTCGACCACCATCAGGGTTGAGGCCGGCGCTGCGGCTATAGGCGCGATGTCTGGGCTGCGAACGGCAGCGCCAACTTTTGCAGACGCGGCGGCAAAACCAGGCAGGGTAAATGTTTTGTTTTTGGCTTTCTTCAATAAAATATCGAGGTTAAGGCTCAGCGCTTTGCTAAGCGTCCTATGAGTGCTGGCGGCAGTGGCGGCAATAGTGATGGCCGCAACGGCCAGCATAATCCAGAGCGTGGTTGCGCTGTGTCCACTCTGGTTTATTAGCTCTGTCGATGGTGTGAATTGGATTTTCCATTGCGAAACGGAAGCATCAGCGCTAACGGTAAATTTGTCCTGTCCGGCCTGGCTGATGGCGGCAATGATATGTTGTTTATTGCCAAACTGTTGAATCAGTTGGGTTTGCCCGAGGCTGTTATCAAGCTGGCCTAATAATGACAGCAGATATTGCTCGTCGAGGCTAACTAAAAGGGCCGCGCTGGCATAATCTCTGCCCGTGTTAATGACGGGTTCGGCCAATGAAAACAGCCACTCATCATTAAAGCGGTAGGCTTCAGGTTCAACATTTTTGCCATTGCTGACATGGCGCAGCAGATCCAGCTCAATGTTATTGCGCAGCTTGCTGCGCTGTTTATTGATGGCAGCAATACCTAAAGGTCCCAAGGTAATGATTCGGCTGCTAGTGGCTTCAGGAAAAGCGCGTTGCAGCTCTTGCCGCATAGTGGTGATAGCGGCTTCATCTTCTTGCTCAAGTGCTAACAGCAACTTTGGTGATAAGGCTAGGCTGGACAGGCGTAAGCGCAATTGCGTCAGCGCTTGATTAAGAATGGCCACCTGGTTGTCAGCATAACTTTGCGATTGGCTCTCGATGCTGGTCTGACTAATACCGGGTCGTTCAATCAACGCCAAGTAGCTGAAGATGCACAACATCACCACTAAGCTGATTACGGTCGCATTACGCAAGCTGACCGTCAGTTTATTTTCGGCTTTTGAAGGCTGATTGGAGGGTGCTAGTTTCTTTTTCTGTTTTGTCATGGCGCCGATTGGTATTCCTTTTGTTAGTGTTGGAAAAGCCTCCAACCAATATTCTAGTCCGTTGTATTATTGTTCACCAATTTACTTCGCCACGCTAGTTTATCTGCTCTGTTGAGGCCTGCAACGGGGCTTTGTTATGACTTGGTGTTGTCATCACACGTCATCTCATCAATATATCAATTAAAGGCTGTCTAATTAGGTGTCGACTGAGGCCAAGTAGCGTTGGCCAATATGACTGATCAATTCTCGGGCCAGTTGTTGTTTGGATGCTTGCGGGAAGCTTTGCTGGCCATTCTCCCAAACTAATGTGACCGCATTTTGCTCGCTGTTAAAGCCGATGTCAGCGTTAGAGACATCATTTGCAATAATTAGGTCTAAGTTTTTGCGCTCAAGTTTACGGCGGGCGTATTGCAGCAGGTTTTGTGTTTCAGCGGCAAAGCCAATAGTAAAAGGGCGCTCAGGGTGGCTAGCTATCTCGGCGATGATATCGGGGTTGCGGACCAGATCGATGGATATTTCTTCAGCTGTTTTTTTGATTTTTTGCTCGGCGATGTCGGCGGGACGGTAATCGGCCACCGCCGCTGAACCGATAAAGATATCGCAGTCATCAATCGCGTTAAGCGCGGCTTGTTGCATATCAGTGGCGCTGATGACATCAATCCTTGCAACTCGGTCCGGCGTTAGCAATGTGACTGGGCCGGCGATCAGGGTCACAGAGGCACCGGCTTCGGCGGCAGCTGTTGCCAAGGCAAAGCCCATCTTGCCGGAGCTGTGGTTGCTAATATAGCGCACTGGGTCAATCGCCTCGCGGGTGGGGCCAGCGGTAATCACCAGCTTAATACCATCGAGTTGGCGGGATTGAAACTGACCCGCTGCTAGCTCGGCTATCTGATCGGGCTCCAGCATGCGGCCAGGGCCGACATCGCCGCAGGCCTGCGAACCTTCGGCGGGGCCGAAGATGGCGATGCTACGTTGCTGCAATTGTTGCAGGTTGGCTTGAGTAGACGCATCGAGCCACATGCCTTGATTCATTGCTGGCGCGATAGCAATAGGTGCAGCTGTCGCTAAACAAAGCGTAGTCAGCAGATCGTCGGCCTGACCGGCGGTCAATCTTGCTATCAAGTCCGCCGTCGCAGGCGCTATCAGAATTAGGTCAGCCCAGCGCGCCAGTTCAATATGCCCCATTGCTGCTTCGGCGGCTGGGTCTAGCAAATCCGTATGTACCGGGTTGCCGGAAAGTGCTTGTAGGGTCAAAGGGGTAATAAATTGTTGGGCAGCTGGAGTCATCACCACGCGAACCTCGGCGCCGTGGTCTTGTAATCTGCGGATCAACTCGGCGGCCTTATAAGCAGCAATGCCTCCGGTGACGCCCAATAAAATGTGCTTGTTGTTCAGCTGTTGCATGTTGTCTTCGCGCGGCTCTCGGCAAATATGGCTGTGGATTGTATGATAAGTCACCGTCGTCGCATAGTGACTGTGACGAAGACCGCACCATCAAGGAGGATTTATGGCGATTAGTGACTGGCCGGAGGCCGAACGGCCCCGAGAAAAATTATTGGCTAAAGGCGCGCAAGCGCTGTCGGATGCCGAATTATTGGCCATTTTTTTACGCACCGGCTGTCGCGGTGAAACGGCGGTTGATTTAGCGCGTCGGCTGTTGAGTAATTTTG
>JBNMPW010000022.1:0-26473 GCA_051277205.1 Oceanicoccus sp.
CAACGATGCCAGCGGCTAAACAGGGCAAAAGCTTCGCTACCCATCACCCAACTTAGAGAAACCTCAGCACCTAGGAGCTGGCGAAAATGAGCCAAGGTGTCGACGCTATAAGACAGCTCGTCGCGTTGTAACTCCCAACTATCGACCTCCAAACCAGTACCTTCAACAGCCAACTCTGCCATCGCCAAGCGCTGTTCACTCGAGCAGCCCGGCACTTTGTCATGGGGCGGTAAATGGCAAGGTAATAGCTTGAATTGATCTAAGCCCAAGCGTTGCTTCAATTCTACTGCCGATTGCAGATGACCATTGTGTAAAGGGTCAAAGGTGCCACCAAATAAAGCGACAGTTTTAAGGCTGGATTTGCAGTTAACCATGGACATTAACCACGACGGTTAAGCACGTTCGGCAGCAACCGTTAAACTCGAATATGGCCATCACCTAACACCACATATTTTTGCGACGTTAGCCCTTCGAGGCCAACTGGCCCGCGGGCATGGATTTTGTCGGTTGAAATACCAACCTCGGCACCCAAGCCATACTCAAAACCATCAGCAAAACGGGTAGAGGCATTGATCATTACCGAACTAGAATCAACTTCCCGCAGAAAACGGCGGCCATGGCTGTAATTTTCGCTGACAATCGAATCGGTATGCTGAGAACTGTAATAGTTAATATGTTCAATCGCATGATCGAGGTCGGCAACAACTTTGATAGACAATATAGGCGCTAGATACTCGGTGCTCCAGTCCTCATCAGTAGCCAGATTAATCGCCGGTAATATGGCATAAGTTTTTTCACAACCGCGCAATTCAACACCTGCAGCGTTATAGCCTTCGGCTAAACGAGGTAAAATCTGCTCAGCAACCGCTTCCGCCACCAGTAAGGTTTCCATGGTGTTACAGGTGCCATAGCGATGCGTTTTTGAATTCAGTGCGATATCGTAGGCCTTGCCGAGGTCCGCCTGATCATCAATATAAACATGACAGATGCCATCCAAATGCTTGATCACAGCAACCGTGGCATCGCGAGAGATCCGCTTGATTAAGCCTTTGCCACCGCGTGGCACGACCACGTCGACATACTCTGGCATGGTAATCAACTCACCAACGGCCGCCCGATCAGTGGTGTTAATCACCTGCACCGCATCTTCTGGTAAGCCAACCTCGAGCAAGCCCTGATTAATACAAGCGGCAATTGCTTGGTTAGAATGAATGGCTTCGGAGCCGCCGCGTAAAATCGTGGCATTACCGGACTTCAGACACAAACTAGCCGCCTCTACAGTTACATTAGGCCGCGACTCATAAATAATCCCGATAACACCTAAAGGCACCCGCATGGAGCCGACCTGAATACCACTGGGGCGATACTTGAGACCAGTGACTTCGCCGACGGGATCAGCGAGGGTTGCTACTTGATGCAAACCTTCGATCATCATATCGATGCGGATATCGTTCAGCTCCAAACGATCCAACAGCGCCGCATCCAAACCATTGGTGGCACCATTGGTCATATCTTGTTGATTCGCCTTCAGCAATTGCTCACGATTAGCCGCAATGGCAGTGGCCATAGCTAATAGTGCACTGTTTTTGACGCCAGTATCGGCTGCGGCCATCGCACGGGAAGCGATGCGAGCCTGTTGTCCCACTTCCTGCATGTATTGCTTAACGTCCATCGACCGTCAACTCAGTTATTCATTTAAAGAAGCAAGATTATACCTGATGTTGACGACAACTACCCATCCCAATCCCGCATTGCAGCTGACTCTTTGCCAATATCACCTAAACCTATCTCGGTAAACCCTTACTATGAAATACAACGAGACTTTGCAATACTGAAACACTATGAAAACTAGCCCCCCATCTCACTTAGTAGCCTTATTAATTAGCTACTTACTAACCAATGTCAGCCTTGCCGATAATATCAGCTTGGTGGCCGACCGTTGGTACCCTTTTAACGGCAGCGCGCAAGCACCCATGCCTGGTTATATGGTAGAAATCGCCCGTCATAGTTTGGCTCAAGCAGGCCATACGGTTCACTATCAGTTGATGTCTTGGGAGCGCGCTATTCGAGTCACCAAAGAAGGTAAAAAGAACTGCGTTATCGGTGCTTATAAAAGTGACGCCCCCGGCTTTGTATTTCCCACCATTCACCAAGGCATTGATCGCAGTATCTTCATGCGCAATAGCAACTCTGATTGGCAATACACCGGCCTACCATCATTGGCCAGCATACGGCTGGGGGTTATCGCCGGCTATAGCTATAACGCCGAACTCGACGCCTTCATTGAAGAACACCGGCAAGACCTCCTGCGCCTCAAAATATCCACTGGCAGCTTTTCACTTGAAAAGAATATGCTAGCATTAGTGAATGGTGAGCTAGATGCCATTGTCGCCTCAGACATTGTCGCCAAAGCTATTATTGATAAACAACAATGGGGTGATCATTTAGTCTATGCAGGCAGCCTAGATAGCATGGCCTCCAAAATTTATATCGCCTGTTCACCGAATATCGCCGCATCTAAAAACTATGTGAAGCTAGTTGCCGAGGGCACCGAACAACTGCGTGATAGCGGCGAACTGGCGAAGATACTGGCGAAATATGGATTAACTGACTGGATCGACATTCCGGCGCAGGACTATTAAATCGGCTGTAATAGCCACCAGCAGAACAACCATTAGCTAAGCACAAACTACTAAGGGCCCAGCTCGATCATGCCTGAACCAAGCCCTATTTCAACTGCATCACGATGCCCGCTCTGTCGTAGTGACAATCAGTGCAGCATCGCAGCCACTGAAAGCATTAATTACTGCTGGTGCAAAGATGCTAATTTTAACGAGCGCATGCTTCAACTGAGCAAGCTACCGAATACTGTAAAGCACTGTATTTGCGCCGCCTGTGCCAGTAAACTGCAGCAACTATCCACTGAATTATAGCGCTGAAAGGATTTTGCATGCCCGCTAAGCCCACCATTGGTTTCAATTATTTGATCACCGGCTTTAAGCTGATCACACAGCCGGGATTGCGACTCTTTGTGTTGATTCCGCTACTGATTAACGGCCTTATTTTCGCCTTGCTGATTGGCGCTACCGTACATCAGCTTAATGGCTGGATTGAAACTGCTATGGGCTGGTTACCTGATTGGCTGTCTTTTATTCGCTGGATAGTCTGGCCAATGATCGTGACACTGATTCTGACCGTGGTGATGTATTGCTTCAGTATTATCGCCAACTTAATCGCCTCACCTTTTAACGGTTTGTTGGCCGAAAAAACGGAAGAAATGTTAATCGGCGAAGAAGTGTCAGGCTACGAAACAATTGGTCAAGCACTGCTATCATTTCCACAGAGTATTGGCCGTGAATTACAAAAACTACTGTATTACCTACCACTGGCATTACTGGTGTTAATCTTCAGTTTTATCCCGCTAATTAATGTTATCGCGCCGGTGTTGTGGTTTATGCTGGGGAGTTGGATGATGGTGATTCAATACTGTGATTACCCGATGGATAATAACCACAAAAGTTTTGCTAGCATGAAGCACGCAATTAAACAGCAGCGCTTAACTTCGGTCGGCTTTGGTGCCAGCGTGATGATTGGCACCATGATCCCGATAGTTAATTTTATTATTATGCCGGCGGCGGTCTGTGGTGCTACCGCCTACTGGGTGGACCAATTGAAGGATCAGCTGCCTGCTAAAAGCTAGCCGCCAATTCACTACAACACTACTGTCATTACCAGAAAAAGTCAGCGCTATATTAAGCAAGCAATTCGATAGGGGGCTGCACGCACGTTAGCGGGGTACCCAGCAGCTCTTCTAATGGCGCGAGTAAAAACGCATCATCTTCACAGGCAAAACTGATTGAGGTACCCGTAGCGCCAGCGCGACCGGTACGACCAATGCGGTGCACATAATCCTCTGGATCTTCTGGCAACGTGTAATTGATCACGTGGCTAATGCCATCCACATGAATACCACGGCCAGCGACATCGGTTGCAACCAACACCTGTAAATCACCATCTTTAAAGCGCTTTAATGTTTGCGTGCGTTTATTCTGCGGAATCTCTCCCGACAAAATACCACAGCGAATACCATTTTTTCGCAAACGCTCATAGAGCTTGCGGGTTTGATCACGCCGATTAGCAAAAACAATAATACTCTGCGCTTCAGGCATACGCACAATATTGTTCAGCAATTTAAATTTCTCAGCCGTTGATACGATATATACTTTTTGATCCACGGTATCAGTAGCCACACTATCAGGTTCAATAACCAATGTGTAAGGTTCAAAAGTCCACTGCTCAGTCAGACTTAAAACCTCGGGCGTGAAGGTCGCGCTAAACAATAAGGTTTGACGACTTTCTTTGCTCGGTGTGCTGCGCACAATACGTCTTACCTGCGGGATGAAGCCCATATCCAACATGCGGTCAGCTTCATCAATCACCAAAATTTCAATTTGATCGAGAAATAAATCACGGCGACTTTGAAAATCCAACAAACGACCTGGCGTTGCCACCACAATATCTACTAAAGAATTAGTCAATTGATTCAGTTGTTTTTTATAATCCATACCACCGATTAATGTCGCCACCTTCAAGTCGGTATGCTTCACCAAATCCTGCGCATCCTCACCGATCTGTACCACCAATTCACGGGTAGGAGCGATGATCAATGCACGCGGTTCGCCGGCATAACGCTCGCCTTTAATCGGGTTATTCAGAAAGTCATTAATTATCGTTACCAAAAAAGCAGCGGTTTTACCGGTACCTGTTTGCGCCTTACCAATTGCATCCTGACCCTGCAAAGTTTGAGGTAAGATACCCGCTTGAATAGGAGAGGCATATTCAAAACCTAAATCGGCGATAGCATGCATTAAGCGGTCGTCTAAACCCAAATCGTGAAAACGCCCTTTACCTTCAATTTCAGGCACCGGAAAGTCATCAATCGACCAAGGCTTTACCGGCGCTTGTTGGCGAGGCTTGGATGAACGCTTATCTCGTGGAGACTTTTTATTGGAAGGAGCCTCAGTAGCCGGAGTTTTCGCGGGTTCTGGCGCCGTATTGGTTGATTTTTCTTTACCCAGTAACTTAGCGATCAATGTGCTTTTCTCTAATATTTATTTCGGCAGTCAGTCTAGCACTATTCGATCAGATAATATGCAGCGTCCTTTTACAAAATGCCCTGAAACCAGCATCCGGGCAAGCTTTTTGGCTAAGAACCCCTGCCACCTTGGCGTCGTCACTTGCGCAAACAGGTCACCCTTAAAACGCTAAGCTGATGTTACTTTCTAGCAAGCCATAGAAATGCATCAATTTGTGACAGCGACACGTAAAAGCCCAATTGTGCGGGTGAAGTCAATCAAATCTGCTATCTTTAGCTTGATGACTACTTTCTCATAGCTGCTACAAACCATCGGATTAACAGACACTTACACAATCAGCAGATCAAAATGAAAACGCCAACACTACATCGACACCTCTGCTGTACATTGCTGTGCATTCTAAGCCTGTTGCCGCTTTTACTCGCCCAAAAAGCCAACGCCTTAGATACGATCAGCCTCAACAATGACCCCAACGAATACATTCTGATGCTTCCTTTTAGCGAAGTTATGCAGGATGAATCGGGGAAGCTCACGATCGACCAAGTGACCCAACCCCGATACGAAGACGACTTTCACAGCATGCAACAGGGCTCGTACCGATTTTTCGGTCGTCCAGGCAGCTACTGGTTTCGGTTTACGCTGCAAAATGACACTGACAGCGACATCCCCCTGTTATTGGAATGCGACGACATCCGGCTAGACAACATCCAGCTTTATCAAGCGGTAGAACAAAGCCTGCAATTTAGTTTGATCGACACCAGCGGCGACACCGTTGTCAAACCCGAATGGAATATGCAGGAACGCTTGAATATTTTACGCATGACCATCCCTGCTGGAGCTACGCAGCATTATTATCTGCGCGTTGAAAATGCCGCCGGCGTTCGCTTCACCGCACGCATATATAATGACCATAGCCATATTATTTATTTTGGCAACGTCAATGTTCAACTCGGTATTATTACTGGTATTTTATTTGCGCTATTTCTTTACACGCTAACTATCTACATAGCTCTAAAAGATCGTACATTTCTGTATTTCTTGTTATTGATTTCGGCGGTATTTATGCAGACATCCGCCAGTTTGGGCATCATAAAAATAGCAATGCCGGGTAGCAATCAACTGGTTGACTTTATGGTTATCGCCGGCGCTATTATCAATGCATTGGCAAGCGTATTTTTTATCCGCCGATTTTTATTGCTCGAAAAATATAACCCAGTGCTCAGCAAGCTGATACTGGCCAGTGGTTTCATTTCCTTGTTCTGCCTGCCTATTTACTTGTGGTCGCAAGATACCGGCGAGCTTGCCGCCATAATGACCGTCAGCATCACTAGTATTCTTACGGTTATTAGCAGTTTTATTCGACTGAAAAACGGCTTTAAACCAGCCATCTTCATCCTAGCTGGCAGCTTGGTGGTCTTGCTACCCATGCTGATTATTGTGATTTTGCCGGAAAGCTCCTTACCAGCCATGTCGACAACTAACCTGCTCAACATTTGTGTGGCAATAAAATTAATTATCTGGGCTTCTGCCATGAGCTCACGCATTGACAACATTAACAAGCAGCTAAGCAAGGAAATCAGCGAACGAAAACTGCGTGAGAAACAATTGCTACAGGCACAAATGTTGGCCCGTTATGGCGACTGGTCTTGGGATACTCTCAGCAATAGGTTTGTATTTTCAGCTAGTGCAAAAAATATTTTTTCTTTCAATTTTGACGACAGCAAAAATATTTTTGATCAACTGTTAGATCAAGCCCAACCCGATGAGAAAGCAGCCTTAGAACAGGCATTTGGTAACGGCCAACAGAGCGAGCAGAGCTTCCATGCTGAATTTAGTATGCAGCAGCAAGATGGCTCAACACAGTATTATATGACACAGGCTGACTATCAACGCGATGATAATGGCAATAGCAGTTCATTGTTAATAGGAACATTACACGATATTACCGAGAAAAAGCTGGCCGATTTTGCTTATACAGAAAATGAGCAACGCTGGCGCGATCTGGCTGACTCCACCTTCGAAGCGATCCTGATATACCAGAATAGCATCATCATTGACGCCAATCACCCTTGTGAAAACTTATTGGGCTATAGCCCTTCGCAATTAATTGGTAGCAGCGGTGAATCTTTTATCGATCCAAAAAAATTACCGGACTTATTGAAAAAAATCTCCGCCGCTCAAAGCAACGTGTTTGAATTTTCCTTAAGGCGCAAGGATCACCCGGATATCGAAGTTGAGCTGCGCAGCCGCAGTGGTAATTTCAACCAGAAACCTGTACATATTGTTGCTATTCGAGATATATCTGAGCGCAAAGAATACGAACAAAAATTACAGAAACTCGGCTATTACGATAGCTTAACTGGCCTTGCCAATAGAACATTATTTTTACAGCGCTTACAGCGCGCTATTAATAAATCCGAGCGTACCGAAGAAAAACATGCACTATTATTTATCGATCTTGATCAATTTAAAAACGTCAATGATTCTTTAGGCCATGATATCGGCGACCGTTTATTACTCAAAGTTGCCCAGCGGCTAGAAAAAAACTCTCGTAAAACCGACACCGTAGCGCGACTGGGCGGTGATGAATTTGCGATCTTAGTAGAAGATATTGGTGCTCCCTACACCGCCGCTAAAATAGCTGACGAACTGATACGCATGATGGCCGTATTAATTGAAGTGGACGATTATAAATTACTGGTCACCCCCAGCATCGGCATTGCCTTGTACCCAACCGATGGTGAAACTACCGATGAATTACTTCGCAAAGCTGATACCGCGATGTATCATGCAAAAAGCCAAGGTCGTAACAATTATCAGTTTTATACCAAGCAGTTAAATGAAAAGATTATCCGTCGCATGGCGCTGGAATCAGCCCTGCGTACCGCCATAAAAGACGACGAGTTCTACTTATATTACCAACCGAAGGTCTGCCTGAAAACGGGCAACATCGTTGGCGCTGAGGCTTTATTGCGCTGGGAGTCGGCTAAATTTGGGTTCGTGTCACCGGTAGAATTTATTCCTGTGGCGGAGGAAACCGGCCTCATTTGGCCGATAGGCGAGCTAGTTTTAAAACAAGCTTCCCTGCAATTAAAAAACTGGATAGATCGATTCCCTAACTTCGAGAGTATGGCGGTGAACATTTCAGGCATTCAATTTAACCATAACAGCTTGGTGGATACCGTTACTGAGGTACTACAAGAGTATCAAATACCACCGGCACATTTGGAACTTGAGATTACCGAAAGTGCGATTATCGACAATGCCGAGGATGCGATTAAAGTCATGATACAACTGAAAGAACTGGGGGTTAAATTATCACTTGATGATTTCGGTACCGGCTATTCTTCACTCAGTTATTTAAAACGTTTTCCCGTAGACAGTTTGAAGATCGACCGTTCATTTGTCGCCGAAATTGTCTCCAACCCTATCGACATGAAAATCGCCGATAACATTGTCAAACTAGCACACACCCTAGGATTAAATGTGGTTGCCGAAGGCGTAGAAACTGACGAGCAACTTGAGATGATCAATGCAATGGACTGTGATCAGTTGCAGGGTTACATCTTCAGCAAACCGATTGATCAACAAGAGTTGACCACTATGCTGGCCAACCAAGACAATTTGTACAACCGCTAATTGCAGCTATGAAATGGCCGACATAAAGCGACGACGCAACCAATAATCGATACTGGTATAACGACCTCCACCGGTAAAGAATAGCGAAAAAAGCATGATAAAATAGGTCGCGGCAAACTCGATACCGTTGTTAAGAATGACAACCGAACCACTTCCCGTTAACCAGTCATAATTACCGTGCTGTTTCAAAAGGTCTCTAGCCACCTCTAATTTTACGGTTGACTCCATCACTCGCTCATTGGCAAACGGCGCGCCGGCGTCCGCAATTGCCTGCCAACCATAATCCCAATGAGCAGTTAGCGCCGCCACTAACATAGTCACCATCAATGGTACCGTAATCCAGCGAATAGCAAAGCCACCGGCCAAAAAAACTGCCCCTATAATTTCCGTCCAACCCGCCATAAACGCCATTAATGTGGGCAGTGGTAACCCCAAACTTCCAGAAAACCAATCAACGGTACTCTCGAAGGGCATCAAGGTTGTTAAATCAATCTTGTGGGTACCCGCCATCCAAAAAACAGGAATAAGGTAGAGACGCAACAACAAGGGCGCAAACCCTTCGAGTAAGGCAGTACGACTAAACAACTGCTGATGAAGCTTATTATAGTTATCGATAGCGGCGGACATGTGAAAACTCCTGAAGCCCTTGAATACAGGGAAGGTTTGAAAACGAGCAAAACCGTGTAGGCAAATATTAACTGTGCAGGTATGACACGTAGCCGCTAAAAAAGTTGCAGACTGCGCATTAGCCCTTTTAAATTGAAGCTCTTTATTCGAGACTCTTTATTTAACAGCACTGATTCGACACTATTTATTGATGACTATCAACAGCTAGCGACGAGCAAACTGGGCAACTGCTGTTTTTCAACAATGTCAGCTTGCGCCAATCCATAGTGGCTGCATCAAACATCAATAGTTGTCCTGCTTGTGATTGGCCAAAGCCTGTCAGTAGCTTGATGGCTTCCAGCGCTTGCATTGAGCCAATCACGCCAACCAATGGTGCCAGCACACCGGACTCGGAGCAGCTTAATTGCTCATCACCACTACCGTCATCATACAAACAACGATAACAGGGGCTATCAGCCGAACGGCTATCAAATACTGCCAATTGGCCTTCACCACGAATCGCGGCACCCGACACCAACGGCACTTTGTGAGTAACACAAGCGCGATTGATAGCAAAGCGGGTATTAAAGTTATCACTGGCATCAACCACTAAATCGACTCGTTTGACCGCAACATCCAACAATTGACCATCGAGTTTTTCACTGATCGTCTGGTGACGAATATGCGGGTTTATGGCGTTCACCGCCTCCGCTGCCGAGATCACTTTGGGGCGGCCAATATCGCTTTCACCGTGCGCAATTTGACGCTGTAAGTTACTGACTTCAACACTATCATGGTCGGCCAACCACAATTCACCTACACCGGCCGCGGCAAGATAAAGTGCCACTGGCGAGCCCAAGCCACCGACGCCGACGATTAAAACTTTGGCCGCTAATAATTTCTCCTGACCTTCGATATCAAACCCAGGCAGCATAATCTGGCGGCTATAACGCAGTAATTGCTGATCATCCATCGGCCGCTGCTCCACTCGCTATTATTAACTGGCCACCCGTCACTCTATCTAAGCCTGCCAGATCTTGGGCGCTAAATACTTGGCTAAAGCCTACGGCAGTGAAACAAGCCTGCACGGCTTGTGCCTGTTCAAAGCCATGTTCGATTAACAACCAAGCACCTGACGCCAAATAATTGCCTGCCCCCGTAATAATGGTTTCGATGTCTGCCATGCCCTGCCGCTCTGCAACCAATGCAGAAAGCGGCTCAAAACGGACATCGCCTTGCTGTAAATGTTGATCTGTTGCATCTATATAGGGCGGGTTGCTGACAATAAGTTGGTAACGCTTGGCCGGCACCACCGTAAACCAATCGGATTGAAACAGACGGACATTGCTTAACTGATGTTTTACCCGATTATGTTCTGCCAGCGCAACCGCGTCCGGCTGCACATCACAGGCGTCGATATGCCACCCAGGGTGTTCGCTAGCCAAGGCGAGTGCAATTGCGCCCGTACCCGTCCCCAAATCTAATACTGTAGCCTGTGGTCGACCGGCTAATAGACGCAAACTGTGCTCGACCAGCAATTCCGTTTCTGGTCGCGGGATCAATGTCGATGCGCTGACCGCTAAATCCAAGGTCCAAAAACCGCGCTCGCCGGTGAGGTAGGCAATCGGTTCGCCTTCTTGACGACGCTGGAGTAACTCATCAAATTGCTGCTGCTGAGCAGCTGTTAATTTTCGCTCCGGCCAAGTACGTAAAAAACTGCGCGGCTTTTGCAAGCAATGGCATAGCAATAGCTCCACATCCAAGCGCGGACTATCACTGACCGGCGCCAGTTGTGACGACAGTTGCAGCAACGCGGTAACAGTCGCCATTAATCGTCGGCCATAGCCGCCAATAGATCGGCTTGATACTCATTGCGTAAAGGCTCAATTACTTCACCCAAAGAGCCTTCCATGACTTCACCTAACTTATACAGGGTGAGGTTGATACGATGATCGGTGACTCGCCCTTGCGGGTAGTTATAGGTGCGTATTCTTTCTGAACGATCACCACTGCCCACTAAATTTCGGCGCTCTTCAGACTGCTCCAGTTGTTGTTTCTCTTGAATGCCCGTCAGCAAACGTGACTGTAACAACGACATAGCGCGGGCTTTATTTTTATGCTGAGAACGCTCATCCTGACATTCCACCACCAGGCCCGATGGTAAATGGGTAATGCGGATCGCCGAATCGGTTTTGTTAACGTGCTGACCACCGGCCCCCGAGGCGCGAAAAGTATCGATACGCAAATCACTTTTTTTAATTTCAATTTCATTGACGCTGTCTACTTCCGGCATAATCGCGACCGTACAGGCAGAAGTATGCACACGCCCCTGAGATTCTGTTTCTGGCACCCGCTGCACCCGATGAGCTCCGGACTCAAATTTCAAATGGGCATAAACATCTTGGCCAGTCACACGAGCAATCAATTCTTTATAGCCGCCATGGTCGCCTTCGCGTTCACTGATTACTTCAACTTTCCAACCGCGACTTTCCGCATAGCGGTTATACATACGGTATAAATCGCCAGAAAAAATTGCCGCCTCGTCACCACCGGTGCCGGCGCGTACTTCTAAAAACACATTATTGGAATCGTTAGGGTCACGCGGCAGTAGCAAACGCTGCAACTCCGCCTCAAACTCATCGCGCTGACCTTGAGCATCTGAGAATTCTTCCTGCGCCATTTCGCGCATATCCGCATCGCCATCTTTTAACAACGACTGCGCCTCTTCGATATTTTCTAGGGTTTTTCGATAGTCGTTATAGCACTTCACTACCGGCTCTACTTCCGCATATTCTTTTGACAGATTACGAAATTTATCTTGATTAGAAATGACTTCACTATCACTGAGCAAGGCACCTAACTCTTCGTGGCGGTCGACTAGATTATCCAGCTTATTAACAATGGATTGTTTCATGCAGCGTGCTTTTCCTGCTAACAAATAACTAGGGTTGTGACTCGTCATCATCAACCGATAAACCGAACACTTGATGTGCCCAGCCAATGAGGTCTTCTCGGCCTTCTGCGCCGGCTTTCTTTAAGGCAATGCTCGGTTCGTGCATAAATTTATTAGCCATATTACGCGCCAATTGTGTCATCACTTGCTCTGCCTCGTCACCCCGCGACAATTGCCGCAACGCTTTTTCTAATTCCATATCGCGAATTTGTTCTGCCTGCGCCCGATATGTCCGTAACGTAGATACAACATTCAGCGATCGCAAACGCTTGGTAAAATCTTCAATGCCTTGATCGATAATACCGTCGGCCTTGCGCGCCTCGGTTTCCCGGCTGCGTTTATTTTCATCCACAATATCAATAAGATCATCAACACTGTACAGATAAACGTCATCCAGTTCCCCGACTTGTTCTTCAATATCCCTTGGCACGGCAATATCAACCATCAACATAGGCCGATGCTTACGGAGTTTTAAGGCATGCTCAACAGCCCCTTTACCCAATATCGGCAACTGACTGGCGGTAGAGGTGATAACAATATCCGCATGCACTAATTGCTCGGGAATCTCCGACAGCAATACGGCTTCAGCACCAAAGCGCTGAGCCAAATCCCGGGCCCGCCCCAAGGTGCGATTAGCCACCACAATATTACGAATGCCGTTATCAGATAAGTGCTTGGCCACCAACTCGATGGTCTCACCGGCACCCACTAGTAAAGCGCGGGTTTGACTCAAATCGGTAAAAATATTTTGCGACAAACTAACCGCGGCATAGGCAACCGACACGGGATTTTTACCGATAGCCGTATCGGTCCGCACTCTTTTGGCGATCGAGAACACGTGGGGGAAAACCCGCGCCAACTCACTGCTAACCGTCTCTGCCTCCTGCGCCACCGCAAAAGCAGACTTCATTTGGCCAAATATTTGCGGCTCACCTAACACCATCGAATCCAAACCACTGGTAACCTGGATCATATGTCGCAATGCCTGCTGATCGTGATAGCAGTAATAACAGCTGGCCAGATCCGCTTCGGGAATATGATGATAGCCCCCCAACCAACGCAAGGCGCGCTGCTCAATCTCAGCTGTACTAGAACCAGAAACGGAGCCAGAGCTAGCGCCAGCAGAGACCTCGGCAATAAAAAATATTTCCGTTCGGTTACACGTCGACAGAATCACTACTTCCTGCAAGCCGGCATCACGCATAGCATCGTGTAAAGCCTCAGACATTTGCTCCGGCGCAAACGCCACGCGCTCACGCAAGCTAACATGTGCCGATTTGTGATTAATGCCCAATGCAACTAACGCCATAAAACTCTCAAACATGCCTCCGCCAACACTAATTGGCAGGCCGTTATTTTTGCGATCTGTAAAAAGCCGGTAATTCTAACAAGATAGTGACTAAAAGTGGATTGAGTATTACCCCTATCGCAAAAATTTCTTAATGCTGACAGAGTCTCAACCCTAATGCGTAATTCTGGCCACAGACTGCTCCTTTATGCCATCATACCGACCTCACAAAAGGATAAAGGCAGTATGAACGTTTCACCTGTATTTTGGACACAGCGCAATTGGCCTCAATGCCCACTATATCGTCGCCCGATAGTCCGCTCCCCCCGCAAGCTAATATTACCCATGTTACTCGGTATATTGATTGGCTTGCTTACTGCCTGTAGCGGGACCCCCATACAAGAGACAGCTGCCGTGGTTATTAGTGACACAGCACCTGAGACCGAAGTAGAGGTGGTTGAAACCCCGGACCGCCCCTTCCCTGCTGACAGCCTTTACGATTTACTAGTGGCCGAATTTGCAGTGCGTCGCAACCGCTATGACTTAGCACTAGGCAACTACTTGCAGCAGGCCCACCAAACCCAAGACCCTGGCGTCACTGCCCGCGCGACACGCTTGGCGCAATTTTTACGGGCCGATAAAGCGACCCTCGATGCGGCGCAACTCTGGGTAGACCTAGAGCCGGAAAACTCCGAAGCCCAATACACTCTCGCGACTATGCTGGCCAAAAACAAGCGGCCTCTGGAAGCCATGACTCATATGACCCGCGTGCTGGAAAACGGCGGTAGCACCAATTTCGCCGCCATCGCCGCCAGCGCCCTGCCCTTGCCAGAAACCAGCCGGTATGCCATCGAACAAGAGATAGAACAGTTATTACTGCAATACCCGGGCAATACCCAGCTGCTGACTTCAAAATCTCTGCTCTATCAACAGCGCGGTGAAATTAAACAAGCCTTAGCCATTATTCGACAAGTACTACTCATTGATGACAGCGAACTGCACGCGGTGATTGTTGAGGCACGATTGCTGCAGCAACTGAACCGCGATGAAGAAGCCTTCCAGCGTTTAGAGACTGTCGTTGCGCAACATCCCAATAATCGGCGGCTGCGTTTGCAATATGCCCGGATGTTAATGCGCAAAGATATTACCTTGGCAAAACTACAATTTGAAATTTTATTGGCGGCAGCACCCAATGATGCCGACCTCCTTCTCTCCTTGGGTCTGATCAGTAAAGAGTCAAACCAGATCGAAGATGCCCAGCGTTATTTCAAACACCTTTTGGCCGGCGGACAGCGCGAAAATGAGGCCAACTACTATTTAGCCCAACTCGCTGAACAACGAGAGGATTGGCCCAGCGCAATTGCCTATTACCAACAAATCCCACCCGGTAGCGATTTTCTGGCGGCGGTGAACCGCATAAAGACCCTCTATATGAAGCAAGGTCGCGACGATACCGCGAGAGAGTATTTGCAAAGCCAGCGCCAACGCTACCCCGAGCACAGCGTGCGGCTTTATTTATTGGAGTCGGAAATGCTGCTAACAAGCGGGGATATTGATGGTAGCCATAAACTGTTAACCGAGGCTCTATTGATTACCCCAAACCAAGCCAGCTTGCTCTACGCCCGTTCGATGACAGCCGAGAAACTGGGATTAATCGAGTTAATGGAAAAAGATCTGCGCAATATCATCGCCCAGGATGAAAACAACGCCACCGCCTTGAACGCCTTAGGTTATGTATTGGCCAACCGCACCGACCGCTATGATGAAGCCTATGAGCTCGTCAGCCGAGCACTACAAACCAAGCCCGGCGACCCCGCCATTCTCGACAGTTTGGGCTGGATCGAATACCGCCGTGGTAATCTGCAACGGGCCCATGAAATATTGCTGCAAGCCTACAAAGCGTTCCCGGACCCAGAAGTCGCCGCCCATTTAGGCGAAGTACTTTGGCAATTAGGACAGCAACAACAGGCGATAAAAATCTGGCAACAAGGTCTCGCCAAAAATCCCGACAGCAGCTTTATCAATGAAGCCATGCAACGACTCCTGCCCGACGAGGCCGTACCAGACCCCGCCAGTCAGTCACTAATAGAAAAAGCAGAGTAATGGCGCTATTTCGAACCACCCTGCTGCTGAGCGTGCTACTGATCAGCGCTTGTAGTCAGCAGCCCACCCGCACGCTCAATGAGATGTCCGCCAATGGCGTTATCACGCAGTGGCGGCTCAGTGGCAAAATAGGTTTCAGCGACGGCAAGCAGGCCCATAGCGCATATCTAAACTGGCTACAATGTGGTGATCGCTACCATATCCGCCTCACCGGCCCCTTTGGTCAAGGCGCGGCGCAATTATATGGCGACAAACAGCAAGCGACCCTAGAAAGCAGCGAGCAAGCAACAGTTTCCGGCTCTAGTGCAGGCCAGCTGTTAGCTCAACAGTTGGGTTGGCCACTGCCGTTAGAACAGCTACAGTTTTGGATCCGCGGTATCCCAGACCCTGCTCGTAACAGCACTAAAAGTGCTGTCGATAACAGCAATGGCTTCATTCAAGACGACTGGCAACTCAGCTACCCACGGATCAACATGCAACAGCAGCAAACATTGCCGGCTAAGATTAAAGCCGAACAAACGCCGTTAAAAGTCACCTTGTTAATAAAGCAATGGCAGTTACAACCCAACTGCCAACGAGCCACTAACGACTAACACTCGCCACAAACAACTGAGCCCAACAAAAATCCCCTATGGCGCATATAACTCTCCCATCACCGGCCAAACTGAACCTGATGTTACATATCACCGGGCGCAGGGACGATGGTTATCATCAACTACAAACCCTATTTCAATTACTGGATTACGGGGACAGCTTAGTTTTTCAGAGCCGTGACGACGGCATTATTAGTCTCCGTCCGGATATTGCTGGCATCACTAGCGAAGACAATTTAATCATCAAGGCGGCCCGGTTATTGGCTACATTTGCCCCCCCCAAAGCCGGCGTTGATATCACTTTAGACAAAGTTCTACCCATGGGCGGAGGCTTGGGCGGCGGCAGCTCTAATGCTGCCAGCACGTTATTGGCACTCAATCAGCTTTGGCAACTGCAACTTAGCGAAGATAAATTAGCCGCATTAGGACTGCAATTAGGTGCCGATGTGCCGGTGTTTGTTCGCGGCCGAACGGCATGGGCCGAGGGTATTGGCGAAAAACTGCAAGCTATTGATATTGCTGAAACTTGGTACTTAGTCGCGAAGCCCAATTGCAGTATCTCCACAGCAGAAGTTTTTTCTCACAAACAATTGACAAGGAACACCCCTCCGATCACAATAGCCGCCTTTTTCAAGCAGGGTATCAAGAACGACTGCGAGGGAGTAGTCCGACAATGCTATCCGGAAGTGGACGCAGCGATAAAATGGCTAAGCCGCCATAGTCCACATCCCGCTCGATTAACTGGCACTGGTGCCTGTATTTTTGCTCAATTTCCCGACCGCGCGTCGGCGGCAAAAATTTTTCACCAGCTACCAGTAGAGCTAGATGGTTTTATTGCCAAAGGGGTGAACGTTTCCCCAGCACTCTCTAAATTAGAGAAGCACAATAGCAATATGCCCTAGCCACCCAAAGTTTATTGGGGCGTCGCCAAGCGGCAAGGCACCAGGTTTTGATCCTGGCATTCAGAGGTTCGAATCCTCTCGCCCCAGCCATATTTGCAGATCGCGGTATTTTTAAGTGCCGCAGCAATCTGCCAAGCACTACCGAGCTATCAGCGGCAGGGCTCGAATCGATAAAAGATTCGCAATGCATTACCGGCTAATACAAACCTTAGCCAACAGCTGGCAACGAAGGGCAGCAACACCAGCTCGGTCAACACCAGCAATCCCTTCAGTGTCAAATAATTACTTAGGCTTTCAATCAAGACAGGAACTGATCGTGTCTAAAATGATGGTATTTACCGGCAACGCCAACCCTGAATTAGCAGCTAACGTTGCTGATCAGCTGCATCTTCCGATTGGTGATGCCAACGTTGGCCAGTTCAGTGATGGCGAAGTATATTTAGAGATCAATGAAAATGTCCGCGGTGCCGACGTTTTTATTATTCAATCAACTTGTCACCCAACTAACGACAACTTGATGGAATTGATCGTCATGATCGATGCCCTGCGTCGCGCTTCAGCCGGCCGTATTACAGCCGTCGTACCCTACTTTGGTTACGCACGCCAAGATCGCCGCGTGCGCTCTTCACGAGTAGCGATTAGCGCTAAAGTAGTTGCCGACATGATGACCGGCGTCGGCATTGATAGAGTATTAACCGTCGACCTACACGCTGAGCAGATTCAAGGCTTTTTTGATGTGCCGGTTGATAACGTCTATGGCTCACCGGTGTTGCTAGATGACATTAACAAACAGAATTACCCCGATGTAATAGTGGTATCACCGGATATCGGCGGCGTAGTTCGAGCTCGCGCTGTTGCTAAACAGTTAGATGATTGTGATCTGGCGATAATTGATAAACGTCGGCCACAAGCCAACGAAGCGCAAGTTATGCATATCATTGGTGAAGTAGCAAACCGCACTTGCGTTTTAGTCGATGACATGGTCGATACCGCCGGCACGCTTTGTAAAGCTGCTGCCGCCCTAAAAGAACATGGCGCCGCCAAAGTTGTTGCCTACTGTACGCACCCAGTATTGTCCGGCAAAGCGATAGAGAACTTGAACAACTCTGACTTAGATGAATTGGTTGTCACCGACACCATACCATTGTCAGACGCCGCCAAAGCCTGCGAAAAAATTCGCGTGCTGAGCATGGCAGGCCTATTGGCTGAATCGGTTCGCCGCGTCAGCAATGAAGAATCATTGAGCGCCCTGTTTAGATAACTAGAAATAAAGTCTAGATAACATAGCTCGAATAAATATGGCCTCAGCAAGGGTGCTAAGGCTACACAGTTTCATCAACCCGCAAAATTACTGGTCGCAGGTAGTTTTGTTTTTCGCTTACTAAAGGAGACATATTATGTCTGGCGAATTTATTTTAAACGCACAGCCCAGAACTGACCTAGGGAAAGGTGCGAGCCGCCGCCTACGTCGTCTGGAAAATAAAGTTCTAGGGATTGTCTACGGTGGTACAAACGAGCCATCAGCGATAACTTTCGCAATGAACGAAATCGTAAAGCTGGCTGAAAACGAAGCGTTTTTCACCAGCATTGTCGATTTAAACATCGATGGTAAATCTCAGCAGGTTGTTGTTAAAGACATGCAGCGCCAGCCGGCTAAAAACACCATCATGCACGTTGATTTTCTGCGCGTTAGCGCCAAGACCAAAATCACCATGCAGATACCGTTGCACTTCATTAATGAAGAGAGCTGTAACGGCGTTAAGCTGGAAGGCGGTACCGTCTCCCATGCACTTAACGATATCGAAATCAGCTGCTTGCCAAAAGATCTGCCTGAATATATCGAAGTTGATTTGGCAGAACTCAACGTTGGTGACAACATCCACTTGTCTGACCTTACTCTGCCTAAAGGCGTTGAAAGTGTTGCACTGATACACGGCGAAGACCACGATCTGTTGGTTGCTGCGGTTAACGCACCTCGTGGTGGTGATGAAGACGACGACGCGGCATCAGCGGCTGAAGGCGACGTAGCAGCAACTGAGGGCGACGAAGAGTAATCTTCCCCCTCTAAGCGACATGCGTAAAAATGGGGACTCTGTCCCCATTTTTCGTTTACACTATTTGCTTTTAGCCATGTATTGAAGGATACAACAGTGAGCGCAATTAAATTGATTGTTGGCCTAGGCAACCCTGGCCGAGAATACGAAGACACGCGGCATAATGCCGGCGCACTGTTTGCTGAAGAACTAGCGAGGCAACAAGCTGGCCTATTAAAACAAGAAAGTAAATTTTTTGGTCTCACTGCTCGCATCAATCTGGACGGCAATGATATCCGCCTCGTCATCCCCACTACTTTTATGAACCGCAGCGGTCAAGCTGTGGCGGCGATGTGCAATTTTTATAAAGTCGCCACCAATGAAGTATTGGTAGCCCACGACGAACTTGATATCGACGCCGGCACTGCCCGCTTTAAACAAGGTGGCGGTCACGGTGGTCACAACGGCCTGCGCGACATTATCAGTAAATGCGGCAATAATCGCGATTTTCATCGACTGCGGATTGGTATCGGCCATCCGGGCTCAGCTGACAAAGTCACAGGCTACGTGCTTAATAAAGCGCCCGCTGTCGACCATCAGAAAATGATCGACGCGATAGATGAATCCATTCGCGCCTTACCGGATGCGGTTATCGGCGACTGGGCGAAAGCGATGAACTATCTACACACCTTTAAAGCTTAAAAACACACAACATGGTGGATCAAGATCCACTCTACGGTTATAGACGAGAATTATTATGGGATTTAAATGCGGAATCGTTGGCCTACCTAATGTCGGTAAATCAACTTTATTTAATGCGCTTACCAAAGCGGGTATCGATGCAGAGAATTTCCCCTTCTGCACCATTGAACCCAACTCAGGTATCGTGCCCATCCCCGATCCACGTCAGGATAAACTGGCTGAGATCGTTAAACCTGAAAAAACCGTTGCCACCACCATGGAGTTTGTGGATATCGCTGGTCTCGTCGCCGGCGCCTCTAAAGGCGAAGGCTTGGGCAACAAATTCCTCGCCAACATTCGCGAAACCGACGCCATCGCGCATGTGGTGCGCTGCTTTGAAGACGACAATGTGATTCATGTCGCCAACACCATCAACCCCAGCAATGATATTGAAATCATTAATATGGAATTGGCGTTAGCAGATTTAGAAAGTGTTGAAAAACAACTGCAAAAAGTGACACGCTCCGCCAAAGGCGGCGACAAAGAAGCCGTTGCCCAAAAAGCGCTAATCGAAAAAATGATCCCCCATCTATCTGAAGGTCTGCCAGTACGCGGCATGACGCTGACGGAAAACGAGCAAGAAGTATTGCCATCACTGCATCTGCTGACCACTAAACCAACAATGTATATTGCCAATGTCGATGAAGAAGGCTTTGAAGACAACCCCTTATTAGATATTGTTCGCGAAATCGCCGAAGCAGAAGGCGCGCTGGTAGTGCCTATTTGTAACAAACTCGAATCTGAAATCGCCGAGTTAGATGACGATGAAAAAGCCGAATTTCTGGACGAGCTAGGCATGGTAGAAGCCGGGCTGAACCGCGTTATTCGCGCCGGTTATGAACTGCTGGGGCTGCAGACCTACTTCACCGCTGGCGTACAAGAAGTTCGTGCTTGGACTATTCCAATAGGTGCCACCGCACCCGAAGCCGCAGGTGTTATCCATACTGATTTTCAACGCGGCTTTATCAAAGCAGAAATCATGTCCTATGATGACTTTGTTAGCCATAATGGCGAGCAAGGCGCTAAAGAAGCGGGACGGCTAAGACTAGAGGGCAAAGAGTATATCGTCAAAGACGGCGATGTTATTCACTTCAAATTTAACGTCTAAATACGGGGTTATAGCCGTCGACTAAAGGATAAAGACGTTGGCTAATCACTGGCAACTGGGACTGGGATTATCGCTGGTTACCGCGCTGATGTGGGCGCTGGTGCCCATCGCCTTAAAAGGCCTGTTGACGCAAATGGATGCGACCACCATCACCTGGTATAGATTCTCAGTATCCGCCTTAATAGCAATGCTATGGTATGGATTTCGCAGCGGCCCCGCATTGAAGCGGCTGTTATCGCGCCGCCATATTATCCTTACAGCCATCGCCTGTGCCGGTTTGTTAGGCAACTACCTCAGTTATGTCATTGGACTGGATTATATTACAGCCAGCGCCGCCCAAATGGTGATCCAGCTGGCGCCATTGTTACTGCTGTTAGGCAGCGTGATATTATTCAAAGAGCGCTTGTCGTATTGGCAATGGCTGGGAGTCGCGACCTTCAGCGGCGGCTTGTTGTTATTTTTTCATCACCGCTTAGCCGACTTCAGGACACTCGAACCACGCTATCTTATCGGTACGGGCATGCTGGTCTTGTCTGCCATTGCCTGGGCCGCTTATGGTCTCGCGCAAAAAAAATTGCTGCGCTTTGAAAACAGCAATGTCATCCTGTTATTAGTCTATATCAGCGGCACCCTCTGTTATCTACCCCTCGCCAATCCCAGTCAGATCATGCAATTAAACAGTCTGCAACTAGGATTACTAGGCTTTGTGTCACTTAACACAATCGTCGCTTATAGCTGTTTCGGCATGGCAATGAGCTGCTGGCAGGCATCGCGAGTCAGCGCCACTATCACCTTATCACCGGTATTCACGCTACTCTTTGTGGAACTGTTAAGCCTTTGGAAACCTGACTATATGGTAACAGAACCGCTGGATTGGTTGAGCTGGCTGGGGGGGCTATTAGTGGTACTTGGTTCCGGCGTAGCAGCACTCGCAAAAAGCCGTAAGCGCCCTTGACAGAGCAACTGCAAATCGCCAGAATACGCGCCTTATTTAACCGCTCAATTGAACGGTAGAAGTTTCTGGCGAGGTAGCTCAGTTGGTTAGAGCACATCACTCATAATGATGGGGTCAGTGGTTCAAATCCACTTCTCGCTACCAGATAAAGATTGTAAATCAATCACAAAAAAGCCCGCTAAACAGCGGGTTTTTTTGTGGGTGTTATATTAAGTCCTAACCGCCAAAGTCACACCGCTACCAAGTCACTTTAAAATCACCCAGTTGCGCGGTTTCAAGTCGAAATTCAGGGCTAAACGTTGGTCTTTTTCTTCTGTTCATTGATTGCCGTACTTCGATTCCTCAGGACAATACGGCCAGCAAATGGGCGCTTGTTATTCTCATATGTGAACCTGTAACTAAAAAGGTAAATCCTTTAAATCAACATTTCCACCAGAAATAATCACGCCAATCTTTTTCCCTTGAAACAATTCTTTTTCTCGTAAAACAGCAGCAACTGCAACAGCGCTAGACGGCTCTATGATGATTTTCATTCGCTCCCAAATAAGTTTCATTGCAGCAATGATTTCTTCTTCCGTCACACGAATAATTTTTTGAACATGCTCTAAAATAATTGGCAAGTTATGATTGCCTAAATTGGTTCTTAATCCGTCCGCAATTGTGTTGGCGGTGATATTCGTTTCAATTTTTCGGCTAATTAAAGAACGATATGCATCATCGACTTCAAAGGGCTCCGCACCAATAATTTGTGTTTTTGGCGAAAATTGATTTGCAAACAAACAGCTGCCTGCAATTAATCCACCACCACCAACAGAACAAATAATATAATCAAAGTCCGTTTCTTGCAGCATTAGCTCATAACAAGCTGTGCCTTGCCCATGAATTACATCAATATCATTTGACGGATGCAAGAAAGAAGCACCTGTTTTCTCTTTAACTCTTAATGATTCTCTTTCTCTTGCTTCGACGGTAGGCTCACACTCTGTAATAATTCCATCATAGCTTAGTGTTCCTGCTTTTTTTATTGTTGGCGCATTTGCTGGCATTACAATATATGCAGGTACGCCTAAATTCTTAGCCGCCAAAGAAACTGCTTGTGCAAAATTTCCTGAAGAATGTGTCACTACGCCTCTACTTCTTTCTTTTTCAGTTAACTTCAAAATCGCATTTGTAGCACCTCGAATCTTGAAAGCACCCGCTTTTTGAAAGTTCTCACACTTAAAATAAATTTCACATGCTGACAATTCATTCATTAATCTAGAATGTAAAACGGGCGTTTTATGAATATGAGGTTGAACTCTATTATAAACTTCTTGTAAATGATTCTTGTTCATAAGTAAGGCTATACGCTTGATTGTCATAGGTACTAGCTGGGGCTAAATACGCTATCTATGGTTGGTTATCACCGTCAAGGCTGTGTCGATTTGATTTTTTGCGATTTGCTCAATGTCATGTAGTGCTATTTTATGGGGTAACCGCCAGGTAGACCATTAGTTGCAGGGCAATGCATAGCACGCTCTGTTGCAGAATCATCGAGTAGCGCTAACACCAATTGGGCAGTTAAGAAGCCGGTAGTACTCGAAAAGCCGGCACTCGCGGAGCGACCCAATGAATATGATGTGCAACCAAGGGTATGTGAAGCGGGTCTACCTTAAGCTGTTGTTCGTGTGCTACTTGATAACGGAGTCATGATTCATTGCCAGCCCCTGCTAATGGCGTTTTAAGAGGGGTGTGGTGGCTAAGCCCTTGAGTATTGCAATAGTAATATGACGTACTAGCTCGGCTATTAACTGGCTGCTCACTCGACCGGCAGCGGCAAGAATAATAACTTTATACATACTTCGCTTAAGGCGATTGTAGTTGATAATTATTAGTATCTCAATGATGCTTGATCAGCAATAATAAATGCGATAATTGATTGCCGTACTTTGATTCCTTAGGGTACAGTGGCCAACAAAAGGGCGTTTGTTCTTTTATTCACTTGGCACTTACGGGCTAATTACTGCTTTTAATGTAGTTCTGGGTTCGCTCTTAATCACCTAATGTAGCGTGAGAATATTTTATGAGTTTAACCCAGAGAATAGTTATAGCAATGGTAGCGGGTCTGCTTGTGGGGGCCCTTTTTAATTTTATAGCGGCTGAAAATTTACTTTCAGTGGGTATTACCAACTGGCTGAATATCTATTTGGTCGATGGCCTCTTCGACTCGGTAGGCCAGATATTTATCCGCTCACTAAAGCTTTTAGTTGTTCCCCTAGTCTTTGTTTCTCTGGTTTGTGGCGTCTCGTCACTTGGCAATAGCTCCCGGATGGGGGCTGTGGCGACCAAAACCATTGCGCTGTATATGACGACCACCGCCATTGCTATCGCGCTAGCTATTTTGATCGCGGTATTAGTGCAACCCGGCGTTGGCATTGACCTCGCGCTGGCGTCAGAGTTTGTGGCCAAAGAGGCTCCGCCGCTGAAAACTACGTTTATAAACATTTTCCCCAGTAACCCCATTCAATCGATGGCCAATGGCAGCATCCTGCAAGTTATTGTGTTTGCTGTGTTGGTGGGTATCGCTGTTTCAAAAAGTGGAGAAACAGGTCAGCGCATAAGTAGCGGGTTCAATGATGCCAATGATGTGATTATGAAAATGGTGATGATTCTGATGAATCTGGCGCCCTACGGAATCTTTTGTTTATTGGCTAAGCTATTTGCTGGTCTTGGCATTGGTGTAATCTTAAGTCTCGCCAAGTATTTCTTTACCGTGGCCTTTGTACTTTTGCTGCACAGCCTTGGTGTTTACTCGATGATTTTAAAAACCTTAACCGGCCTCAGTATCAGAACGTTCTTAAACAAAATGCGTCCAGCGCTGATGTTTGCTTTTAGTACCTCATCAAGCGGTGCCACCTTACCCGTCACCCTGCGTACTGTCGAACATCGGCTGGGCGTTAATAACAGTGTTGCTTCGTTTACAGTTCCCTTAGGTGCAACGATCAACATGGATGGCACCGCCATTATGCAGGGTGTAGCCACTGTATTTATTGCGCAGGCTTACAACATTAGTCTGGGGCTCGAGGGTTATTTAACCGTTGTTTTAACCGCAACTCTTGCATCAATTGGTACTGCCGCAGTACCTGGTGTAGGTCTGGTAATGCTAGTGATGGTGCTTAACCAAGTGGGGCTGCCTGTTGAAGGTATCGGGTTGATTATTGGCGTAGATCGCCTGTTAGATATGATGCGTACAGCAACCAATGTTACGGGGGATGCCATGGTCACCACGGTGGTTGCTAATAGTGAAGGCTTCCTTGATCGAGATGTTTTTAATGACCCTGAGGCAGGTGTTATTCGCGAAGTCTAAATGAAATGGTATGAGTTGCTCTATAGCTACCCTCTAAATTGTAATGATGCAGCCTGTGGTTAAAATCCATTTATCGCCATCAGATACAAAAAAGGCTCACCATCACTGGTGAACCTTTTTTGTATCTGATTTACTTTTACTGTTTAAAACAGCAGCAAAAACTAAACCGCTAAAAACTCAGCCCGGCAGGTTTTATCCTGCTTAAATACTCCACCCAAAGCAGTAGTTTGGGTTTGTGAAGATGAGTCCATCACGCCTCGCGCTTTCACACAATAATGTGAAGCATCAATTCTTACAGCGACATCATCAGTATCTAACAGTGTTTGTAAGGCCACTAATATCTGTTGAGTTAATCGTTCTTGTACCTGCGGACGCTGGGCAAAGAAGCGAACGAGGCGATTGATTTTCGACAGGCCAATGATTTTCTCTGCCGGTATGTAGGCCACTTTGGCCAAGCCGTCGATAGTAATAAAATGATGTTCACAAGTGCTAACAAGGTCGATGCCGCTGACCTTGACCATTTCATCTACTCCCATCTTGTTATCAATAGCGGTAATTTTAGGGAAATGACTGTAATCAAGCCCGGAGAAAATCTCATCCACATACATCTTGGCAATGCGATGCGGTGTTTCACGAAGGCTATCATCCGTTAAGTCTAGACCCAGTGTTTCTAACACATCAGTCATCGCTGACTGAATACGTTGATATTTTTCATCACGGCTAAGCTGGTTATCAACTAATGGCGTTTCTAGACCAGCAGTCACTAGGGCTCGACGCACTTGCTCTGCCTCTGGTAAGTGTGTAACGCGAAAGCCAATTGTCTGTTCAGCAACGGCGGATTCCATACTCAATCCCTTATATTAGTGTTTTGTGGAGCATATTGTTGTAGTAGATACGCAATCAGCCCAATGGTTGGATTACTTTTTAGCCCCTATTTCAACCTGCTAAAGCCATCACAAGCCACGACATAACCAGTACACAACCACTCCAGAACTACTCCATAGTCAGCGAAAATCATTAGACAGCCTGTGTTATGATTACGGCCATTCCGCCACCATCTTTGACCATTCCTTTAACCACGGCCCGAGGACCCCAGACCGCATGCTCGTT